>CAJQLI010000345.1 GCA_905479125.1 uncultured Alphaproteobacteria bacterium
GCGGACAAACCGCACGCAGACCATCGGCGTGCTGATTCCCGATATCACCAACCCGCTGTTCCCGCCGATCATCCGTGGGATCGAGGACGGGCTGGGGGCAAACGGCTACACGGCCATTCTCGGGAACACAGACAATATCGCAGCGCGGGAAACGGAAGCCGTCGCAACTATGCGCGCCCGCCAGGTCGATGGACTGATCCTGGCAACCGCACGACGGGATGACCCCATCATCGCCGAATGCATCGCCGAAGGACTGCCGCTGGTTCTGGTCAACCGATCCGCCGATACCGACGGTGTATCCTCTATCGTCAATGACGATGCGCTCGGCATTGCCCTTGCCGTCCGACACCTCAAATCTCTCGGACACACGCGCATCGCCCATATCGCCGGTCCGCGCAGCCTGTCGACCGGTGAAGCGCGGCGGCGCAGTTTTCTGGAGGTCATGAAGTCGGAAGGCCTGGATGCAGACGAGGCATTGATCGCAGAAACCACGGCCTTTTCAGAAGACGAAGGCCTGCGGGCCTGCGCTGAGCTGATCTCTAAAAACCTGAAATTCACCGCGATCGTCGCGGCAAACGACCTGATCGCACTCGGCGCATATGAAGCCATCGCCGATGCGGGGCTGACCTGCCCGGACGACATCTCCGTCACCGGATTCAACGACATGCCTTTTGTCGACCGGCTTACCCCGCCGCTGACGACGGTGCGTATCCCCCATTACGAGCTGGGCCGCGAGGCCGGGCGACGACTGGTCGAACTTATAGAAACACCGGACTCCCCTGCCCGCGCCACCATGCTGCGGCCGGAACTCATCGTGCGCGGGTCAACGAGCACAGTCTAAACAGACGATGAGTTAGCTAAATTGGCGCATGCCGGCATCTATGCCGAATAGCGGTATATCGGTTACCGGGATATCCCCCGGGGCTCTCCCGCAATCAGGAAAGAACGGTCGCCCAGTCCTTGGTCTGAATGATTTCCCGCACCCGGTTCAGAAACGCCGCCGAATAGGCACCATCGATCGCGCGGTGATCGAAGCTTTGCGCCAGCACACCGACCGGGCGGATACCGATGGTATCACCGTCATCGGTCTCGATGACCACGGGCTTCTTCGTGATCCCGTCGGTCGACAGGATCGCAACCTGTGGCTGGTTGATGATCGGCGCCGTGATCATGGTGCCGAAAACGCCCGAATTCGAAATCGTGTAAGTGCCTTCGGTGAAATCATCGGGCTTGAGCTGGTTGGTCCGGGCACGTTCCGAGACGTCGCGAATAGCGCGCGCCAGTTCCTGCAGTGTCATCTGGTCCGCATCCTTGATCACCGGCGCGACGAGGCCGTCGAAATCAAGATCAACCGCAATGCCCAGGTTGACCCGGCGGAATACGACAAGGTTTTCCCCGTCGATTGCAGCGTTCACGCGGGGGAATTCCCGGATTGCCTCACATACCGCCTTGGCGATAAATGGCAGATAGGTCAGCGAATAGCCTTCGCGTTTCTTCCAGCCCCCCGAAACGCCGGTCCTGGCGCGGGCAACGCGGGCAAAATCGGCCTCGACGGCCTGGAGCACATGCGGGCTGGTCGCCTTGGACCGCACCATGTGCTCCGCCGTCAGTTTGCGGAGCTTGTTGAACGGGATAACCTCGGTATCGTCAGCCGAGAATGACAGCGGCGGCGGCGCGGGGAAACGCCGCGCAGGAGCGCGTGACGCACCCGAATCGAGATAGGCCAGCACGTCTTTCTTCTTGATACGGCCTTTCAGGCCGGATCCGGCAATCGCCGTCGGGTCAAGGTCATGCTCGGCGACGAGACGCCGGACGGCGGGCGAGAGCGGGTTGCCGTTGGCATCGCGGTTAGCGGCCTTGACCGAATTCGACCGGATGGAGGCAACATCTGCTTTCGCCACTTCTGCCTCGGCCCTCACGGCGGCGGGTGCTGCGGCTTTTGCCTCTATCACTTCGCCTTCGCGAACGATGATTGCGACTACCTCGCCGACCGGTACCGTGGTGCCTGCATCGACGCGGATTTCAAGCAGCGTACCCTCTGCCGGGGCCGGAACTTCCATCTCTACTTTGTCCGAGGAAACGTCGAATAGCGGTTCCTTGGTGGAAACCGTGTCACCGATTGTTTTATGCCAGACAGATACCGTGCCTTCGGCAACGGTTTCGCCAAGCTGGGGCATGATCACATCCATCGAATGTCTCCCCCCGTCTTCAATCTATCTTCTCGACGATTTCGCGGACGATCCGCTCCGCCGAGGGCATGGTCGCATCTTCAAGCGCATCTGCTGCAGGCAGCGGGATATGCGGCGTGGTGATACGGATAATCGGCCCGTCGAGATCCCAGAAAATCTCGTCCGCGACGATGGACGCGATCTCGGCGCCCCAGCCGCACAGGCGCGGGTTTTCCTCAACCGTCACCAGACGGCCGGTCTTCGATATCTCGCGCAGGATGGTCTGGGTATCCAGCGGCACCAGCGAGCGCACGTCGACGACAGTCGCCTCAATTCCATGCTGGGCGGAAAGTTCTTCCGCCGCCTTCATCGCCCGCGGCACCATGGCTGCAAGTGCGACGATGGTCACGTCGCCACCGTCGCGCAGCACCTTGGCGGTACCAAGCTCGTCCACCAGTTCGCCGTCGGGCACGAAACCCTTGATCGGATAAAGCGATTTCTGTTCAAAGAACATCACGGGGTCCGGATCGCGGATCGCTGCAGCCAGCAGCCCCTTTACGTCCGCCGGGCTCGACGGAGCCACGACTTTCAGGCCGGGTATCATCATCGCCCAGTTCTCCACCGACTGGGAATGCTGAGCGCCGAAACGCGAGCCGCCGCCATTAGCGGTGCGGATCACCAGCGGCATCGACATCTGACCGCCGGTCATGTAGCGCGCCTTGGCAATTTCATTGGCAACGATATCCCAGCAGACAGCAAGGAAGTCGGAGAACATGATCTCGGCGATGGGCTTCAGCCCGGTCATGGCAGAGCCCATGGCAGCACCAAGGATGGCCTGCTCCGAAATCGGTGTATCACGGACGCGCTCAGGCCCGAATTCCTTGAACAGGCCGACGGTCGCCTTGAACACACCTCCGGCCGCACCGATGTCTTCACCAAGGAACACCACGTCTTCGTCGCGGCGCATTTCCTGTGCGATGGCTTCGGCCACCGCCTCGCGATATGTCAGTTCCGCCATGCTGTGCCTCCATCGGCCCAGACATCCACGTCGATCAGCTCCAGCCCGGGCGGCGACGAAGCCTTGGAAATCTCAGTCGCTTCATCGACCTGCGCCAACACCTCGGCATCCATGCCATCGATGACGTCCTTGGAAATACCGAATTCGGCGAGGCGTTCGCGATAGCGCGGCACCGGATCTTTCTTCAGCCACGCTTCAAGCTCACCCGGCGGGCGGTAATCACCCGGATCCGCACGGCTGTGTCCGGAATGACGGTAAGTCAGGCATTCTATCAGCGACGGTCCGTCCCCTGCGCGCGCCTTGGCAAAGGCGGTCTGCGCGGTGCGGTAAACTTCATCGGCATCATTGCCGTCGATTACGATCTTCGGCAGGCCGTAAGACGCCGCCCGGTCGCCGGCGGGGTTATGCACGGCGGTCACGTCCTTGATCGGCGTGTATTCCATGTAGAGATTATTTTCACAGACGAACACCACCGGCAGCTTCCACACCGCCGCCATGTTCAGCGCTTCGTGGAATGCGCCGATATTCGTCGTACCATCGCCGAAGAAACAGACCGACACCTGGCCGGTTTTCTTGTATTGCGCCGTCCATGCGGCGCCCATGGCGATCGGCAGATGCGCGCCGATAATCGCGTAGGAGCCCATGGCACCGTGTTCGACCGAGGTCAGATGCATCGAACCGCCCTTGCCCTGCAGCAATCCGCATTGGCGGCCCATCAGCTCGCCCAGCACGCCTTCCATCGACGCACCGCGCGCCAGCGTGTGATGGTGGCCGCGATAGGTGCAGAACGACCAGTCGTCTTTCTGCATCGCCGTCGCAAAGCCTGCCGCCACCGCTTCATGGCCGAGCGCCAGGTGCGACGTGCCCTTGATCAGGTTCTGGAGGAACAGGTCGTAGGCGCGCTGTTCGACATGGCGGATTTCCAGCAGCGAGCGCCAGAGTGCCAGCCGTGTGTCCTCGCCGATATCGTCATTCGCGAGGCTGGCTTTACCCTTTGCGGCGCGTTTGGGCGCGGCTTTTGCGCGACCCTTACCCTTGGCAGCGGCTTTCGGTTTTGTTGCCACGTTTCCGTTTCCCTGTTTGGTCGTCTGTTTAGTGTCGCCCCGGCCTTGTGCCAGGGACCAGAGCGCTGCCCGGATGTCTCCATAAAGAGCTGGACCCCGGCACGGGGCCGGGATGACAACCGGGAAAGTGCTCTCAGTACTTGTTCGAAATCGGCAGGTCTTCCGCCGGGTACAGGCTGATGATCTGCGGCCCGTCGGGGGTCACGACCATTTCTTCCTCGATACGCGCGGCGCTGAACCCGTCCGTTGCCGGGCAATAGGTTTCCAGCGCGAACACCATGCCGGTCTTGATTTCCATCGGATCGTCCATCGAACACAGGCGCGAAATGATCGGGCGTTCGTGAATGGCGACGCCGAGCCCATGACCGAACTGCAGCGCGAAGGCTTCCATCTCGTCCGAAAAACCGAATTCCTCGGCCTTTGGCCAGACAGCGGCGATCTCGTCGGTCGACACGCCGGGGCGTACCAGGTCGATCGCCGCATCGATCCATTCGCGGCACTGTTTATAGGCATCTTCCTGCACATCGGTCGCGCGGCCCACGTTGAAGGTCCGGTAGTAACAGGTACGGTAGCCCGAATAGGAATGCAGGATATCGAAGAACGCCTGGTCGCCGGGGCGCACCATGCGGTCGGTGAAGTTATGCGGATGTGGGTTGCAGCGTTCGCCCGAGATCGCGTTGATCGCCTCGACGTCGTCGGAGCCCATTTCGTAGAGCATCTCGTTGGCCTTCGCGACGATGTCGTTTTCGCGCACGCCCGGTTTCAGCTCTTCGCCGATCATGTGATAGACGCCGTCGACCATTGCGGCCGCCTGGTTGAGCAGGACAATCTCGTCGATGCTTTTGATCTCGCGCGCATCCAGCATGACCTGCTGTGCATCGCGCACATCGATGCCTTCTGCCTGGAGCGCCAGCATCATCGGCGGCTCGCAGATATCGACGCCGAGCGGCATATCGGCCATCCCGTTTTCGACCAGCATCTGCTTGATTTCCTTGGCGGCGCTGTCCATCAGCCCGGCGGCCGGCGGCACGGTGCCGCGCAGCCCGAGCATGCCCGCATGGCAGTTATCGGAAGGCAGCCACGGCGCATACAGACGGTGATGGGCGGCAGCGGAGCCGAAATCCCACAAATGCGGGTCCTGCCCGCCCATCAGCATGGCGTAGCGCGCAACCTTGTCGCGCGACCATTCGCCGATAACCGTCGAGGTCAGGTAGCGGATGTTATTGTTATCGAAGCAGAGAATGGCGCCGAGATCGGAATTCGCCAGTGCTTCCTGCGCCCGCGCCAGACGGTATTTGTGCAACCGGGCGAAATCCACCCGCTGTTCGAAATCAACCGCGGAATGCCCAGGTGCCGGAATTGCCCGGTCCCACCTGTAATGGGGGTTCAGGTCTTCGTCTCCCGAAAAATCACTCGTATCGGACATATCCTGCGGCATCGTGGTCTCCCTGTTCCATCGGTATCCTGGCGGCTCATAACACGGCACGCCCGCGGGGGTCTCAGCCCCTTTGTCAGTAGTTTACACAGTCAGTTTTACATGTCTCGTGGAAACTGTGCAATCGTTTGCATGAATTACTTCAAATCGCACTCCGCGAAGCCTCGAAGGCACCGGCACGCCCATGCCCGAGAGTTCGCATGCGTCGTACCGGATGATTACAGATACCAATTTGTCCGCGCCAGTTGAAGGATTCAGAATTAAGAACTCAACACCGCTCCTTCAACAAACAAATACAATCGCATCAAAACGACGACTGCTTAACGGTTTTGTAAATTATTGTTTCTATTCTGTCGGTTTGTAGGACATGCGGAATGCACGAACTGAATACAGCCATTCAAATCGCGTGCCTTTAACCGGTGCCAGCCAGACACATCATTCAGGGTTACATTAAATGCTAAACCGCCTCGCCAAGCCGTTCCGCTTTCTGTCCTCGTTC
>CAJQLI010000346.1 GCA_905479125.1 uncultured Alphaproteobacteria bacterium
CGGCATAATCGGGATCTATATCACCGGCGAGGGCAAAGCGGTCGCAGTCCTCGCGCTGGCACAGGTACACCGTGACGGCGCGGGCGCCCTGTTTCACCATCTCTGCCAGTTCGCCCTGGTGTTTTGCAGCGCGGGTCGAGACGGAATCGGGAAATTCGGCGAGGCCTGCCTGTCGCATCAGGTGAACGTTTTTGATCTCGACATAACAGTTCGGCTTGTCGTCATCCGATAGTAGGATGTCGATACGTGAATTCTTGCCGTATTTTACCTCGCGCCGAAGGGTCCCGTAGCCGCCGAGTTCCGGGATTTTCCCGTTCTCTATCGCTTCGGCGACGATCTTGTTCGGATGGGCGGTGTTGATACCGACCAATCCGTCGCCGATGCGGATCAGTTCCCACGTAAACTTCAGTTTTCGGTCGGGATTGCGCGCCGGTGACAGCCAGACCTCGGAATCTGCTTCCTGTACGCCGATCATGGCGCCGGTATTGGCACAATGGGCCGTAACGGTTTCGCCGGAATCGAGAACGACATCGGCCATGAAACGCTTGTAGCGCTTTATCAGCCGGCCGCGGAGCAGGGGATCCTGAAAGTCCATCCGCGTACCCTAAACGGCGCTCTGGATGCTTTCAACGGCGGCCGGTCTCGGCTATACAGTCGGTACAGAAAATCGGAAAAACCCATGGCTGATAAAGACACTGTTACCGCTTGCCTGATCCTGATCGGGAACGAAATTCTCTCGGGACGTACCCAGGACAAGAATCTGAACTTCCTCGCAACCGGGCTGAACGAGATCGGCATCCAGATGCGTGAAGCGCGGGTTATCCCGGATATCCGCGAAAAGATCGTCGCAACCGTCAATGAATGCCGGGCTGAATTCGATTACGTGTTCACCACGGGCGGCATCGGGCCGACGCATGACGACATCACGTCGGAATGTATCGCCGAGGCATTCGGCGTGAAGATGTATCGCGATCAGGAAATCGTCGACCTGCTGAATTCCTACATGAAAAACCGCGGCAATTCGGAAATGAACGAAGCCCGGATGCGCATGGCGACGTTCCCCGAAGGTGCCGTGCTAATCAAGAACGAGGTCAGCGCCGCTCCCGGTTACATGATCGAAAACGTGTTCGTCATGGCGGGTGTGCCGCGTATCATGCAGGGCATGTTCCAGGAAGCGAAAGCGCATCTTGAAGGCGGCAAGACGGTTCAGGCGCGTGGCCTCGCGGTCGATCTGCCCGAAGGCACGATCGCCGAGCCGCTGGCGCTTGTGCAGGCGCGGTTTAAGGAGGTCGATATCGGCTCCTATCCGCAGATGCGTGAAGTCGGTTTTCGTGTTTCGGTCGTTGCCCGCGGCACGGACCCGGACCGTCTTGACCAGGTGATCAGTGAACTGATGCAGATACTGCGCGATATCGGTGGAAACCCGGAAGAGGAAGACCTGAACACGGCGCAGTCCACTTCCCACGTTGACGACTAACAGGCGGCGGCCGCGATGGAAATTGTGCCGCTGCTGATGGGGGCCGCCCTCGGGGGCGGGCTGCTGCTTGTCGTGATGGGTTTCCGGACCCTGACGAACAAGGCGCTGGATGACGATGCCCGCAAGCGCGGGTTCTGGCCGCTGAATGCCGGGCTGATGCTTGCCTGCATATCGATGTATCTGTTCGCGACGGCTGGCTAGAGCGTCTTCTCAAGCTTGGCGACATCCTCATAACGCAACCGCGTGTTGGCGTTCGGCCCTTCCAATCCCTCCAGCTCGAATGGGTGGTTCTGGAAATCCTCGCCTGCCAGATGAACGATGCCGATCGGCTGATACGGCGCATTAGGTTCCACGAGCACTTTCCGGGTCCGATCGATCATTGGTGCCGCATGGGCGCAGAACCAGTTGCACCAGGCCGGCAGAAACGTTGCAGGCGCCCTGTCGCCGAATACCACGTAATTCATCGCCGTCTGTTCGATCAGCTTGAAATAGAGATTTGGCCAGCCCTTGCGGGGAAGAAGTGTGCGGCGTGACAATGCCCGCTGGATTGCCGTTTCCCATAGAGTCCAATGCGGGGCATCCCCTGGCAGGGCAAAGACACCGCAATTGAGGATCGGGTTACGGCCGATGCGGTCGGCGACTTTCCAGCCATAGGACCACTCAAAGCTTCTGTAATTCTGGGTGCGCCGGTAGCGACGCGGGCGTTTGTAAATGGTGTTATACGACCGGTCGACCTGGGGGGTGATCGCGAGCTTTCCCTCTGCTGCTGCGGCAAGGTAGATGTCGATTGCTGACCAGTCCTGGACCCAGGCGTCGGAATCGATGTGCAGGTAGATATCGTGCCCCGGGAAATATTTCGGTAGGAAGGGCCGCGCGAGGAGGGCACGAAAATGCGACGGCGTGTTCATGGAATCGGGCATGTCGAAATCCCAGCCGGGTTCCGCGATCACGGCGCCCTGGTCCGTCAGCCAGTCCCGCTGGTCACGATTCAGCCCGACGTCGAGGATCGAGATGGGAATGTCGGCACCCTGCGGTTTGTCTCTGACAGAGAGGACGAGCCCCTTCATCAGGTCAAAATAGCCTGCGTCCGAGGCGGAGACGATCGTTGCAGTCACGAGGTCTTTATTCCGCCGCCGTCAAAGATGCCGGGTCCGCTGCAAGGTAGCGTTCGAAGAATTTTACCGACAGGTCTAGCGCCCGATCGGCGTCGGGTTTCGAATAAGGAATGCCGCCCTTGCGGGCAAAGGCGTGCTTTGCGCCCGGGTATTTGTGGATTGCGACCAGCGGGTTCGCCCCGAGGATGCGTTCAAGCATGTCATTGACCGGTGGCTGGACCCATTCGTCATTCAGCGCCATGTGCAGCATGAACGGCCGGTGCAGGTTCGGGGCTTCGCGGATGTGGTGTTCGATATAGGTGCCGTAATAGGCGACCGCGCAGTCGATATCGGTACGGCAGCACAGCATGTAACAAAGCTTGCCGCCGAGGCAGTACCCCACAGCACCGGTTTTTACGCCGCCGGCATAATTGCTGAGGAATTCAACGGTTTCCTCCATATCCTGGACGCCATAATCGTAGTCGAACTGGTAATAGAGATCGAATGCCTTCGGTATGTCGTCGGGGTTTGAATCCGACAGCTCTACGCCGGGTTCCTGGCGCCAGAACAGGTCGGGAACCAGACAGACAAAACCCGCCTCGGCAAATTCCTGGGCATGGTGCTTCATCGTGTCGTTGACACCCCATATCTCCATGATGGCGACAACCGCGCCTTTGATCGGTCCGTCGGGTGTGACCACATAGGCCTGCATGTCACCGTCGGAAAGTGGAACTGTTACCCATTCGGTTTTCATTTCATGGATTCCCTATAAGCCCTCGACGACAATCATATTGAAATCGGCGGCGCCTTCGCGCTTCGCCTTCGCCGCCTGGTAGTCGGCCGAGTTATACATCGCCTTTGCATCCTCGACGCTGTCGAACCTGATGACGACAATGCGGTGAGGCTGCCAGCTCCCTTCTATAATTTCAGTGGCACCGCCCTGTGCGAGAAATTCCCCGCCATATCTCTTGATAACGGCCGGTGCAAGCGCGCCGTATTCGCCATAGGCTTCAGCGTCGAAAACTTCGGCATTCGTGATGATGTATCCGGGCATCCTGCAATCCTTCCTGAAGATCAGAAGAGCAGCATACAATCGTGAAGAAGGCGCGCAAAGGGGCGGCCCGAAAAGCGCGACGATGCTACGCAGACAGTATTGTTTCAGTATCCGCTGGCAGCGACCGAGACATCGTCATGAACCTGGCTCATTATTTTTTCGTTTTCCGGGGTCGGGGGGATGGCTGGCATTGCGCCCCGAAAAACAAGGGTGGGTGCGTCGAGGGTCGCGACGTGAGTGCTGGCGCCCGGCAACGGTGCGACGGTAAAGTGCATGCCGTGAGCAATCGCGAATACGAAAGCGCCGATCAGGGCATACAGATATGACGGCATGGGCTTTTAAAGGCTCGCTGAAGAACTAGGCCAGTGCCCGAATGCTTTCCGGCGCGACATAACGTTCGACCGGTATCGCCAGCGCAATCAGTCCGAGTACGTCGCTATCGGTAGCGATTTCTGAAGACGGGCGGTGTGTTGCATAGACGTCGACGATATTACGGGCCGCGTAGGGGCCACCGAGCGACCAGTCCAACCGGGAGAGCGTCCGGCTCTCAACCCAGCTGTCCCCGACGCCCGGTGGCCGCCATCCATAGACCAGCGCGGCAATGCGCCCGTCATCCAGTTCGAAGGCGAGTCCGGAATCGTCTACTGCGGTTTCAACCGCGGAAAACAGTTCATGTGATTTCATCGTGCCGGGCAGCGTCTCGAACGTGAAAACGCTGAGCCGGATATTGACCGCGTGCAATAAACGAAGAACCCGTCGCAATGATTTATGCGCCGGCAGGTCAGCTTCCGGGCCGACAACAGACAGTCCGGGGAGGCCGTCCATCGGGCGGGTCATTGGAAGAGTCTGGTGGATCCGGTTCAGGTTCATGTCGATGTGCATCTGGCTTACCCCTTTTTCCGGCTCCCCCGTTGATACGGTGTGTGCCGGCTGTGATGTCAAATTTGCAGAAACCCGGCGATGCGGAATTCGATGTGCACCGGCCTACCCGGGCTCCTGCGAACTCAAAAACACTAGCCTGTAAGAAGCGCCCCAGCTCGAATCATAGCTGTGACAATTTTTGGACATTCATATCCTGTTAACTTCTATTAACGCGTATTGGCGTATAGTCTGAACACGGCACCGGAGGCGTCGGTGCCGAGTGAGACGCATTTCGTCGGGAAAAGCGGGGCCGGCGGGTGTGAGGGGTTGGTCCCGCAAAGGGTAGGATAACAACATGCGAATGTTGGTCGCCCGCGCCAAAAGCGCGGTGTGTGTAACCGTGATGTCGGGGCTGGTTTCCGGTTGCGCGCTCGCGGAACGCTTCG
>CAJQLI010000347.1 GCA_905479125.1 uncultured Alphaproteobacteria bacterium
CCATCCAGCCGGCTGCTGAAATTCTGGAAGAGCTGGTCGATCAGGCGCTTGCCGCGCTCGAGGGCAGGGGTCGGGCAAGGGTCGCGGGATAGTGGACGGTAGCTCCAATACAGGGCACCGCACGGCGCTGCGCCGTCTCCGCCAGGTCATGGCGGGGACAGGGTCCGCACAGGACCGACTGAATGAAATCGTCAAAATCGTCGCGGCGGAAATGGCGGCCGAAGTGTGCTCGATCTATGTGCAGCGCGCGGGTGATATCCTTGAACTGTTCGCGACGCAGGGGCTCAACCCGGATTCCGTCCATGTGACCCGACTGCAGCTGGGTGAAGGTCTGGTTGGCACGGTCGCATTGACCGCGGAGCCGCTGAACCTGCCGGATGCACAGGCACATCCCAATTTCAGCTACCGTCCGGAAACGGGCGAAGAGGTATTCGCATCGCTTCTCGGCGTTCCTGTGATCCGGGGCGGTCGGGTGCGTGGCGTTCTGGTCATTCAGAACGGCGACAAGCGCACCTATGCCGACGAAGAGGAAGAAGCGCTTCAGATCATCGCGGTTGTCATTGCCGAAATCATTGCATCGGGCAACCTCGTCACTGCTGACGAAAAAGCGCAGCTGGGCGGCGGGCGGTCCTTCCGGTCGTCGCGTCATGCGGGTCTGGCGATCAATAGCGGCCTGGCGGTCGGGCAGGCGGTGCTCCACACGCCGAATGTCAGCATCCGCCAGATGTTCGCCGATGATACGGAAACTGAACATGAACGTCTGCGCGAATCGATGGCCACGATGCACGCCGCTATCGACGAGCTTCTGGCATCGTCGCGTCTGCGTGCCGATGGCGAACATCGTGATGTGCTCGATTCCTATCGTCGGTTTGCCGAGGATCGTGGCTGGTTGCGCCGTATCCGGGAAGGTATCGATAGCGGGCTGACCGCGGACGCGGCCGTTCAGCAGGTGCGCGAAGACACGGTCGCGCGGATGCGCAGCGTCAGTGACCCGTACCTGCGAGAACGTCTGAGTGATCTTGAAGATGTGGCCATTCGCCTGATGCAGCATCTCGGCGGCGGCGTCGAACAACATGATCTGCCGGATGATATTGTACTGGTGGCTCGTAACCTCGGCCCGGCAGAACTGCTGGACTACGACACAACGCGGGTGCGCGCCCTGGTTACCGAGGAGGGCGGTGCGACATCTCACGTGTCGATCATTGCCCGGGCGCTGGGGATACCGGTTGTCGCAAAAATCGATGGGCTGATGAAAAGTGTCGACCCCGGTGATCCCATCATTGTCGATGGTGATAACGGTCAGATATTCGTGCGCCCGACCGAGAGCGTCCAGACAATCCTGACTGATACCATCAAGGCGCGTGAACAGCGCCGGAGCCTCTATGCCTCGATGCGCGGAATAAAAACCGTTACGCGCAATGGCGTACCGATATCGCTCAATATCAATTGCGGGATGCTCGCCGACATGCAGTGGCTGAGCGAGACTGGCGCGGATAGTGTCGGTCTGTTTCGGACGGAAATCCCTTTCATGGTGCGGTCAACTTTCCCTGATCTCGAACAACAGACGCGTATATACAGTGAGGTGCTCGCGCAGGCCGACGGTAAACCGGTTCAGTTCCGTACACTTGATATCGGCGGCGACAAGCAGCTTCCCTATCTGCAGGACGACAAGGATGAAAACCCGGCACTCGGCTGGCGGTCGATCCGGGTCGGGCTGGATCGGCCGGGTATGCTGCGCCAGCAGTTGCGCGCCATGCTGCGCGCCGCATCGGGCCAGGACCTGCATGTCATGTTTCCGATGATCGCCGAGGTTGCCGAGTTCAGGACTGCGGTGAATGTCCTTCATATGGAGCGAGACCGGATCGACCGGCTGAGTACCGAGGGTGTTGCACCGCCGACGAATATCCGGGTCGGCGCGATGCTGGAAGTGCCGGGACTGATCTGGCAGTTGGATGCGCTATTGCCGCATCTCGATTTTCTGTCGATCGGCAGCAATGATCTGTTCCAGTTCCTGTTCGCCATTGACCGTGGAAATCCCCGGGTTTCCGACCGGTATGATGTTCTGTCACCGGCGCTATTATCGGCCGTGCGTGATATCCTTCGGAAATGTGATGGAGCCGGCGTGCCGGTATCTCTTTGCGGGGAAATGGCGGGTGATCCGCTCGAAGCGATGGCGCTTCTGGGAATTGGTATGCGGTCTCTTTCATTGTCACCGTCAAGCTTCGGGGCGGTTAAAGCGATGACGCTGACGGTAGATACTGACGAGCTTGGCGCATATATGGAAACGCTTTTACAGGCACCGGATCACACCCTCAGGCGGAAGCTTAAGGCGTTTGCACTGGACCACGGGATCGTTCTGGATTCCTGAAGGTTTGTATCAAACGCCCTTTTCGATTGATATCTGATTGATTTCCTTGTTATTTCTGTGGTTGTGCAAAGGGATGGTCATCCCGGGGGTAGTCAGTAAGAGTAATTTTATAAGTGCGCGGTAAGTGTTTTACCGGGGGCGAGGTTTTGAGTCCGCCCTAGACGGAAACTCGATGCGTGAGGGGCGCATTTTAAAATGAACGCGAAGAAGCCGCCGGAAACGGAAAGTTTCGACGCCGCAGAGCTTGGCGCGATGATGCGCGAAATGCGCGAAAATCTCGGGCATGATCTCGATGCGGTCGCTCGGGATTTACGGATCCGCCTTGTTTATCTCGAAGCAATTGAATCCGGACGCCTGTCTGATCTGCCTGGTAATGCTTATGTGAGCGGCTTTTTGCGCTCCTATTCGGATTTTCTGGGCCTGGAAGGTGAAGAGATCGTTCGCCGCTTCAAGATGGCCGGCGCTGAGATCAGCAACCAGCCCCAGCTCCACCTGCCCTCTCCGGTCGAGGAAGGTCGCCTTCCCACGGCCTCTATTCTTCTTGTTGCCGCTGTTATCGCCGCCGCTGCATATGGCGGTTGGTACTACATGTCCGGCTCCGGCAAAGGTCCGATGGAGACGGTCGCGAGCCTGCCGAAGGAACTATCGACCCTGGTTGATGAAGCGAAAAATCAGACAAAGCCGACCGCGATAGCGAATACGCCCAAAGCGCCGGAAGCGAAATCCGATACCGGAACGACGGACGGACAGACTTCGGCCCCTGTTGTTCCTGAAACGTCAAACACGGACGCTGCGCCAGCAGCAGAAACATCTGCGCCAGCTGTAACATCATCTGATGAAGCTGCGGCAACGACGACGGCAGCAGATATGGTGCAGGACGCCTCCGGTGAGGCGTCGTCAACGGGTACTCCGGTGACGGAACCCGTTGAAACATCTCCGTCAGCCCAACAGGCCGAGCCGGCGGGAACGCCGTCTGAACAGATCGCTTCGGCGGCCGTCACTGTGACGCCGGCGGATCCTGTTCCCGCCACAGCACCTGCTCCTGCCGCGGAATCCGCCCCCGTTGCAGAGCCTGTTGAAAATGCGGCCGGTGCCGCCGCCGTTCCTGTCACAACCGCAGCTCCGCCCGTGCCGGTTACCCCTGCCGAGCCGGTCGCTCCCGCCGCGGCACCCGCGTCAGCTTCCGTTGAGGCACCGCCCAGTGACGATCCCGTCAGAACGGCCGCCGTTACACCGGCACCCCGTCCCGATTCTGCACCGGTTGTGTCCACCTCCTCATCTCCGTCAGATTCATCGGCCGTCTCCTCAGCGGGCGGTGTGCGGATTGTTGTGCGCGCGACAGTGGATAGTTATGTGGCGGTCCGTACCCGGGACAATGAGACCCTGTTTTCCCAGTTGATGCGTCCCGGAGACAGCTATGAAGTGCCCTCGGGTGCCGACCTGACGCTGGAAACGGGAAATGCCGGTGGATTACAGATCTCCGTTGGCGGGAAACGTGTGCCGTCCCTCGGCCCGATCGGAGAGATCCGCCGAAATATCCCGCTTGATGCCGAAAAACTGCTGAGCGGGATAAATTAGCGAGGCTTTCCGGCCCCTCTATCCGTTCTATGGCCCGCCCGCCGAATACGCTATAACGCGTGACGGCCAATACGCTCAATTTTCCCAGCAGTTGCAGATTTTCAGATATGGCGTCTCTTCAACCCGTTCGCGGCACCCACGACATCCTCCCGGATGAGGCACGTCGTGCCCGGCATGTAATCGATACCGGCAGGAATCTGGCCGCGCGCTATGGTTATGACGAGGCGGCAACGCCGATTTTCGAATTCAGCGACGTGTTCGCGCGTACGCTTGGTGAAACGTCGGATATCGTCACCAAGGAAATGTATACCTTCACCGACAAGGGCGGAGATCAGATCACGCTGCGGCCCGAGGGGACGGCGGGAATCGCCCGTGCGCTTATCTCCGGCGGTCTCAGCCAGAACCTGCCGCTGAAGTTCTTTTATGCCGGGCCGATGTTCCGATACGAACGCCCGCAGAAGGGGCGCTTGCGTCAGTTTCACCAGATTGGTGTGGAGCTGCTTGGCGTTGCCGAACCCATTGGTGATATCGAAGTGATTGCGCTGGGTGCCGCGATCCTCGACGAACTCGGTGTGCGGGGAAATACCCAGCTTGAGCTCAACACGCTGGGCAATACGCAGAGCCGTGCAGCCTACCGGGATGTGCTGGTAGAGTATTTCAGTGATCGCCGTGGAGATCTGTCCGAAGACAGCCAGCAACGGCTTGACCGCAACCCGCTGCGTATTCTCGATTCAAAAAACGAGGGCGACCGCGCGATTGTTATCGGTGCACCTGAGTTTGACGATAGCCTGGATGCGGAATCGAGCGACTTTTTTGCGGAAGTCTGCGCCGGTCTCGATGCGCTGGGAGTCGCCTGGCACAGGAATTCGCGTCTTGTCCGCGGTCTGGATTATTACTGTCATACGGCGTTTGAGTTTACGACCGATGCGCTCGGCGCCCAGAGCGCCGTGCTGGCGGGGGGGCGTTACGACGGGCTGGTCGAACAAATGGGCGGACCGTCCACACCCGGCGTCGGCTGGGCATCGGGGATCGAGCGGCTTTCGATGCTTATTGGCGATGGACCTGAAAAAACCCGCGCTGTTGCCGTCATCCCATTGGGCGATGCGGCAGAAGCCGTTGCGCTGAAGCTGACCGACGAGCTTCGCCGGTCGGGTGTATCGGTCGATCTCGGGTTTCGCGGCAAGATGAAGCAACGTATGAAACGGGCGAACAACATCAATGCCCGGGCGGCGGTCATCCTCGGCGATGATGAGCTTGAACAGAATGCCGCGACCGTGCGCGATCTGGATTCCGGCGAACAGGAACTTGTTCCCCTGACCGCGTTGCGCGACCGTCTCGAACAGTTCCGTTAGCGATCCAGTGACAGACGAGCGGATTCTCAGCCGTCTCGTCGTTGTTGGTGCCAGTCACAGGACAAGCTCCGAGGCGACGCGCGACAGGCTTTTTATCTCCGAAGACGACCTTCCCGGGTTTCTGACAAAGGTGTCCCCGGCGGGCTTTTCCGAGGCGGTGGCTATGTCTACCTGCGCGCGCACCGAGATATTCGGGCTTGCAGAGGATGGCAGCGCGGCAAGGATAGGCGCGATCGGCCTGCTATCCGATCTCGGCGGGTTCGATAGGGAAAGCCTGGCGACCGAAACGTATTGTCACCAGGGCGAAGATGCTCTTCGGCACCTGTTTCGGGTTGCCGCATCGCTCGATAGCCCGATCGTGGGAGAGCCGGAGGTGACGGGACAGTTCCGCGATGCAGTGCGTATCGCCACGGCGCATGAACATGTCGGCGGCGGGTTGAGTGCGGTGATTCAGGCGGCGAATGCGACGGCGAAACGTATCCGGTCGGAAACCCCGATCGGTGAGCGGTCCGTGTCCATGGCGGCCTGCGCGTCGCAGGTGGCGCGCGATGTTCAGGGTGATCTCTCACGCGTCAGCGCGATGCTGGTGACCGGCGGAGAGATGGGCGAGCTGATCATTGATCAGCTGCGCGCCGCCGGTCTGAAGCGGTTGACGGTTCTTGCGCGAAGCAGGGCACGTGCGGAAATCGGTGCGCGACGTTATGATTGCCATTCCGCGGCGCTGGAAGACCTGACGGACCTGTTGCCGGATACCGACATTGTCGTCACGTCGCTTGGCGCCGGTCGGAATCTCATCGACCGTAGTGTCGCGGAGGCGGCGCTTGCCCGCCGCCGTCGCCGGCCGATGTTGTTCGTGGATGCTGCGATCCCGTCCGATGTAGACCCCGCGGTAAACGATCTGGATGGGGCATTTGTCTATTCGCTGGATGACCTTGAGAGAATTGCGCTTGAAGGCCGGTCGTCGCGAGACCGCGCAGCCGAAGACGCGGAGAGTATTGTCGGTGAAGAGATTGAACGGTTCCGCCGGAGTACGGCAGAGCGGAATGCCACGCCTGCCGTGACGGCCTTGAGGGCGCATTTCGAACGCGTCAGGTCAGATATTCTTGCTGAATCGTCGCACCCGGGCCCCGCGCTGGATGACGCCACACGTCGTCTGGTAAACCGGCTGTTACATGCGCCATCGGAGGCATTACGGGCGCTTTCTGCTGGCAACGATCCCACCGCGCTGAGAGCGGAGGAATTATTGCGCTACCTGTTTGATATTGAATCCGGGCTACCGAATGATCGGGAAACCGGAGCCGAAGAGGAGAAAAAATCGTGAGTCTCGACGAAAGACTGGACCAGATCGTTTCGCGCCACAGTGAGCTGTCGAACCTGATGTCGCGCGGCGATGTGACGGATTCCGACGATTTCGTTCGTATGTCGAAGGAGTTCGCCGAGCTGGATCCCGTCGTTGCCTGTATCGGTGAGCTACGGGCGGCTCAGTTCGAAGCCGGTGACCTCGCCGGACTCATCGCCGACCCCGAGAGCGACAGCGAGATGAAATCGATGGCGCAGGCCGAATTCCAGGAATTGACGCAGCGCGTGCCGGAAATTGAAAAGAAGCTCCAGATCATGCTGCTGCCGAGGGATGCGGCGGATGACAAGAATGCGATCCTCGAAGTGCGGGCCGGTACCGGCGGCGACGAGGCGGCGCTGTTCGCCTCGGACCTGTTGCGTATGTATCAGCGTTATGCGGATAAGCATGGCTGGAAGTTCGAGATCATGAGTGTCGCGGATACAGGTATTGGCGGCATCAAGGATGCCTCGGTCGAGATCAGCGGCAGGGGCGTCTTCGCCCGGCTGAAATATGAATCCGGCGTCCATCGGGTCCAGCGCGTACCGGAAACCGAATCCGGAGGACGTATTCATACTTCCGCCGCGACGGTTGCCGTGTTGCCCGAGGCCGAGGAGGTCGATGTCCAGATCGAGGATAAGGACCTGCGTGTCGATACCTACCGTGCGCAGGGTGCCGGTGGTCAGCACGTCAACACCACCGACAGTGCCGTTCGTATCACCCATCTGCCCACCGGGATCGTGGTGCAGCAGCAGGATGAAAAATCACAGCATAAAAACCGGGCGAAGGCGCTCAAAATCTTGCGCGCCCGTATCTATGACGCTGAACGCGAAGCCCAGGCGAACGCCCGGGCCAAAGACCGCAAGGACCAGGTCGGTTCCGGCGACAGGTCGGAACGCATCCGCACTTATAATTTCCCGCAGGGCCGTGTCTCGGATCACCGGATCAATCTGACCCTGCACAAGCTCGACAAGATTCTCGAGGGCGAGGCGCTCGACGAGATCGTCGACGCCCTGACATCTGAAGATCAGGCACGCAAGCTTGCCGAGGTAACGTGACTGCCGAGCCTGCAACACTGTCGGGCGAACTGCGTCGGGCGTCAGAGCACCTGCGTGGCGCCTGTGTCCCGGACGGAATGATGGATGCCCGAATACTGGCTGCGGCCGCTTTCGGTCTTACCCGCGAAGATATGTTGCTGGAGCCTCATCGCCCGGTCGATTTCGATGCGCAGGTCCGCTTCCGGTCCATGATTGACCGGCGTTGCGCCCGCGAACCCGTTGCGCGGATTATCGGAGCGCGGGAATTCCGGAGCCTGGATTTCTTGCTCGGGCCGGAAACACTTGAACCACGTGCTGACAGCGAAACCATTGTCGAGGTAGCGATAGAGTATGGCCAGGAGTTTCCCGGTGCCGCAAGGGTTCTCGATCTTGGCACGGGGACGGGCTGTCTGTTGCTGTCGGTGATCAGCGAGCTGCCCGATGCGACGGGGATCGGTTCGGATATCGCCGCTGGCGCGATTGAAACAGCTTCCCGGAATGCGGACTCCCTCGGGCTGGCCGACAGGGTGCGGTTTGTCTGCACCGACTGGACAGACGGTATCGATGGCCCGTTCGATCTGGTCCTGTCCAATCCGCCCTATATTACAACGGCCGAGATCGCCGGATTGGCGCCGGAGGTGGCGATGTACGATCCGCCATCGGCTCTTGATGGTGGCGCAGACGGGCTGGATGCTTATCGTGCGCTTGCGTGCCGGGTCGGGTCTGTGTTGTCGCCATCCAGTGTTGTCGTGCTTGAAATCGGCGCAGGACAAGAAGACGACGTGACGGCAATTTTCGAGGCCGGCGGTTTCAGGCTCGTCGGAACGAGGGCAGATCTTGGCGGACATACGCGGGCTCTGTCTTTCGGGATAGAACCTCTGTCTGAATGGTTAACACATACCCTAAAAAAAGGGTTGGAAACGGTCTGATTCCCTACTAGGTTACTTTTGCTGGACAGGGCGAAACGAAATGTTTGCCGCCAGCTAGAAACACCCTGCAACCTTAAGCCACTCTCCCGATCTTCGGCAGCTGGCCAATGGGCTTGGCAAAGGCGACGTCGGTGCGGGGCGGAAAATTCTTTATAGAAATGGATATGCAGTCGCCATGAGACAGGGGCAGAACAACAAGAACCGGATGCGGGGCAGAAATAACAATAACAACAACGCCCGAAAAGGTGGTGGTTCCCGTAATCAGTCTTATGAAAGCAACGGACCGGACGTAAAGGTCCGGGGTAATGCGCAGCAGGTAGTCGAAAAATACCTGACCCTGGCGCGTGACGCGACGTTGTCCGGTGACCGGATCGACGCTGAGAGCTACTACCAGTTCGCTGAACATTACTACCGCATCATGAACGCGAATGCCGCGAACGAACAGCAGCGCCAGCAGCAGAACCCGTCCAACGACCAGCAGGGCGGCGAGAATAGCCAGAATACTCAGAACGCCCAGACCCCTCAGAATGCCGACAGCGCCGATAATGGCAGCTCCGACGATGGCAATATGGGCACGGGACAGCCGGAGGATTCAGGCGAATCTGCTAAACCCCGACGCAGCAGAGGTCGGTCGGATCGATCTGATAGTGCCGAAACAGCCGAAACGGGTTCAGAAGAATCAGTGACTGCTGAAAAGGACGATGAAAGCGCCGGCGAGCCAAGCCGTCCGCGTCGTCGCAGCAGCCGCGGCGGCAGCCGCCGCAAGAAAGACCCGTCGGAGAATGCAGCGTCCGATACCGCTGCCGACGATGCTCCGAAGACTGATGCCGTGGCCGAAAAGCCTGCGGCTAACGATACGCCTGAAGACGCTGAGGAAAGCGCCAGCGTCTGACGGCCTTCACCGGTTGATTATAGTATCGCACACTCTGATGCCCTGTTTTCTTGAGTGTTGAGCACTCTGACAGGCTTAAGGCCGCGTTAAAGCTGTTATTAATGTGCCCAGAGGCATAACTGGGCGTGCGGGTGGATCTGTTCGCCTTTGCAGCTTGGGCGGGGCTTGTAAGACTTCAAATATTTCCCATATCTACAGTGGACGCCGGTATCCGGGTCCGTACATCCGCCTGCCGCTACGCGGGGGCATTTGTCGCAATGTCTGAGAATGGAGTTGCAGACTATGGAATTTGAGTCCTACACAGAAAGGGCGCGTGGATTCGTGCAGGCTGCACAGTCTTCAGCGCTCGCCAGCAATCACCAGCACTTCAAGCCGGAGCATCTGCTCAAAGTTCTTCTTGATGATCAGGAAGGCCTGGCGTCGAATCTTATCTCTGCCGCGGGCGGCGATGCCAAGCTTGCCCGTGCCGAAGTCGAGGCTGCACTCGGCAAGATCCCGAAGGTCGAAGGCTCCGGTGCGACCCAGATTTACCTGTCGCCTGAAATTGCGCGACTGTTTGAAAGCGCGAAGGAAATTGCCGATAAGGCGGGAGACAGTTTCGTCACCGCTGAACGGCTGTTGCTTGCGCTGGCCATGGCGGCCGGCACGCCGTCTGCAGACGCTTTGTCCAAGGCCGGCGTCACGCCTCAGTCGCTGAACAGCGCGATCGAGGACATACGCAAGGGACGCAAGGCGGACAGTGCGACGGCCGAGGATTCCTACGAAGCGCTGAACAAATACGCGACCGATCTGACCGAGCGTGCGCGCTCCGGCAAGATTGATCCCGTGATCGGGAGAGACGAGGAAATTCGTCGCACGGTTCAGGTGTTGTCGCGCCGTACCAAGAACAATCCCGTCCTGATCGGTGAGCCGGGTGTCGGTAAGACCGCTATTGTTGAAGGTCTGGCTCAGCGCATCGTCAATGGCGACGTGCCGGAAAGCCTGCGCAGCAAGCGGCTGATGTCGCTTGACCTCGGCGCATTGATCGCGGGCGCGAAGTTCCGCGGTGAATTCGAAGAGCGCCTGAAAGCGGTTCTGCAGGAGATCGAATCCGAAGCGGGTGAGATCATACTGTTTATCGATGAGCTACATACGCTTGTCGGTGCCGGCGCCGCCGAAGGGTCGATGGATGCATCGAACATGCTGAAGCCTGCTCTGGCGCGTGGTGAGCTGCACTGTATTGGTGCGACAACGCTCGACGAATACCGCAAGCATATTGAAAAAGATGCGGCGCTGGCGCGGCGTTTCCAGACAGTGCTGGTGTCCGAACCGACGGTCGAGGATACGATTTCGATCCTGCGTGGGCTGAAGGAAAAATACGAGGTTCATCACGGCGTTCGGATCACCGATTCCGCGATTGTGTCGGCGGCGACACTGTCGAACCGCTATATCACGGACCGGTTCCTGCCCGACAAGGCGATTGATCTTGTCGATGAGGCATCGTCACGGCTGCGGATGGAGGTTGATTCCAAGCCGGAAGAAATAGACGAGCTGGACCGCAAGATCATCCAGCTGAAGATCGAACGTGAAGCCCTGAAAAAGGAAACCGACAAGGCGTCGCAGGACCGGCTCGAAAAGCTGGAAATCGACCTGGCGGATCTCGAGGAAAAATCAGCTGCGTTGACGCTGATCTGGCAGTCCGAAAAGGAAGAACTGGCGGGTGCGCAGAAGGTGAAGGAAAACCTCGACGCGGCGCGTATGGAACTGGCCCGCGCACAGCGGGACGGGGACCTTGCCCGTGCCGGTGAACTGGCATACGGCATTA
This sequence comes from uncultured Alphaproteobacteria bacterium, assembly GCA_905479125.1. Lineage (GTDB taxonomy): Bacteria > Pseudomonadota > Alphaproteobacteria > MPNO01 > UBA830 > CAXBCP01. Next base: position 11,297 of record CAJQLI010000347.1, read on the forward strand.
TCCCTGATCTCGAGAAAAAGCTCGAAGATGATGCGGAGGATGACGGTACCGGGCATCGGATGGTCGACGAGGAGGTCACCGATAACGACATTGCTGCCGTGGTGTCGCGTTGGACCGGTATTCCGGTCGACAAGATGCTGGAAGGAGAGCGTGAAAAGCTCCTCCAGATGGAAGAAATGCTGGGTGGTCGCGTTATCGGCCAGGAAGAGGCGGTCGTTGCTGTCAGCAACGCGGTCCGCCGTGCCCGCGCGGGCCTGCAGGACCCCAATCGGCCGCTCGGGTCGTTCCTGTTCCTCGGCCCCACCGGTGTCGGCAAGACCGAGCTGACCAAGGCACTGGCATCCTTCCTGTTTGATGACGACGCCGCGATGGTACGGCTCGACATGTCCGAATACATGGAAAAACATTCGGTGGCCCGCCTGATCGGCGCGCCGCCCGGGTATGTCGGGTATGAAGAAGGTGGTGCTCTGACGGAAGCCGTGCGCCGCCGTCCATACCAGGTTGTGTTGTTCGACGAGGTCGAAAAGGCGCATCCGGATGTGTTCAACGTGTTGCTCCAGGTGCTGGATGACGGTCGCCTGACTGACGGTCAGGGCCGGACCATCGATTTTCGGAACACATTGATCATCCTGACGTCGAACCTCGGTAGCGAAGTGCTGGCAAACCAGCCCGAGGGAGAAAGCATCGATGTCGTCCGTGACCAGGTGATGGATGTGGTACGGGCATCGTTCCGGCCGGAATTCCTCAACCGGCTGGATGAGGTGCTGCTGTTCCACAGGCTGACCCGCGAGGATATGACGCATATCGTCGATATACAGCTCGGAAGACTGCGGGCGATGCTGGCAGATCGCAAGATCGCGTTGGATATTGATGCTGACGCCCTGCTCTGGCTGGGTAATGCCGGTTACGATCCGGTCTATGGCGCGCGTCCACTGAAGCGTGTCATCCAGCGCAGCCTGCAGAACGCGCTGGCGACCATGATCCTTGAAGGTCGTATAGATGACGGCGACACCGTGAAAGTTGGCGTCGGTGACGGCGCGCTCGTCATCAACGGTGCCGTTGTGGACCAGATAGCGGCACAATAAACGCCCGCGTGAGCCATCGGGGTCCGATGGCGTGTAACCCGGCCCCGTTTTACCGATAAGGTTGAGCGGGGCCGTTTGCGTCAGCGCTGGCTGATCAGGGTTTCTTTCTGCAGATTGGCGACCAGCGCATCGATATTGGCGCGTTTTGCCATGAACCTGGCGAAGGCTTGTTTGCCGAGCTTGATGCCGGACGGCATTTTGACCGTCAGCGGATTCACTTGGCGGCCGCTGGCCAGAATTTCATAATGCAGATGGGGCCCGGTCGATCGGCCGGTGCTGCCGACATATCCGATTACCTGTCCCTGGCGTACGCGGGTGCCGAGGGCCACCTTGCTGTTGAACCTGCTCATATGGGCATAGGCGGTATTGAAGCCGCCAGCATGACGGATGCGGATATAATTGCCGTAGCCGCCCTTGCGACCGCGATAGGAGACGACCCCGTCACCTGCCGCGTAGATCGGCGTACCTGTAGCAGCAGCAAAGTCGACGCCGCGATGCATTTTCGTATAACCGAGAACCGGGTGGCGGCGCTTGCCGAAACGTGATGACAGCCGCGCGCCGTCGATGGGCGTGCGCAGCAGGGGGCGTTTGGCGCTACGCCCCTTGTTGTCGAAATAGTCGACAACGCCAGTGCGTGATTTGAACTGGTAAAGTGGCTTATCGGCGCCGGACAGGATCATCCGGGCGTAGATGACTTCGCCATGACGGACAGCGACGCCTTCGTCGTCGACGAATTTTTCATAGGCAACTTCGAAGCGGTCGCCAGACTGGATTTCACGCTGGAAATCGACGTCCCAGCTGTAAATCCGCATCATTTCAGCCAGGACGGAAAGCGGCACTTTCCTGGCAACCGCTGCCTTGTACAGGCTGGATGTGATGACGCCCTCGGCAAACTTGACCCGCCGGGTCAGGGTACGCTTGACCTCGAATGCCCGGAATGATGTTGCGTCGTCGCGCCGTACTGCGATCTGCCGGATGACGCTGGGGTCCAGCACCATTTCATGCAACCCGTTATCGGAAAGCGTCAGGCTGATACGCTGGCCAACGCGAAGATCCCTGGGGTCGTAGACCGTGCGCAGGGCGCTGACGGCATCATGTGCGTCGTCGCGCCGAATACCGGCGGACAGCATGATGGACATGAGCGTGTCGCCACTGCGGACTTTCAGGTCCCGCTTCTTTTTCGGCTCCGGCTTGGCCTGGGGCGGCACGGAGGCGAGAATTAGTTCTCCGGCAGGTTCAAGGACCGGTGCGGTTTGAACATGGTTGGAGGCGGGTGTGTCGGTTGGTTTCCGGGCGCCATTCGATTTCAGGGCGACCGGGGTGCTTTTGCGCTGGGCCCTGCCGTCGCGGATGGGGGCGGCATCTGCCACAGCGGCCATCGTTGTCGGAAGCGGTGTACTGAGACCGGCATGGGTATCGCCTGAGGGGCCGAAAATGACGCCGATGGACAATCCGAGCACCAGAACGCTGAGCGCGATATTTAAGGTGCCATGACCTTCGCGACCAATATAGGAAAACGTTTCGGAACGGGTTTTGCGGGGGAGGTGGAGCGACACGCGGGCCTTCTTGGCAGAGACGGTTTCGGGGACGTTAACCACTACTTGATTAACCTTAACGAATCGTTTCGACCATGTCCATAAAGACATGCAATATCAATGCCTTTGGCGATGTTTTTTAGGTTTGGCCTTCGGATGGTTAACGGGGTGCGAGGGCCGGGGCGCCACCGCTTTCCCATTGTTGGGTGATGCGTCGGGTTGACCGGCTCCGATGCGCCCGAAATACTCGTTTCTCCGCAGGATTGGCGGTAAATCAGATTGCCGTTCGGTTTGATGGAGCCGGAACAGGGGAAGAGTATTGGATTACCAGCTACCCGAAGAAATGCGCATGTTGCAGGAAACTGTTCGCCGTTTCGTCGATCGCGAACTGATCCCGATCGAAAACGACAGCCTCGACGGGCATAAGCTTAAATCCGAAATCCAGGCACGGCTTGAGGAAAAGGGCAGGGAAATAGGCCTGTGGTTGTTCGATGTGCCGGAAGAATACGGCGGTCAGGGGTTCGGGTTGATGGCACGGGCCATTGTCTGGGCGGAACTGGCGCGGACAGTCGCGCTGCCGTCGCGCAACGTGAATATTTTCGGCCCCATCGTCAGCCCCATCCTCTATTACCTGAATGACGAACAGAAACAGCGCTACCTGTATCCGGTGCTGGAGGGAAAACTGCGGCACTGCTTTGCGCAGACAGAGCCTGAGGCCGGTGGCGACCCGGGTGGGATGCGCACGACGGCTGTCCGCGACGGCGATCACTACGTCATCAACGGTATGAAGAGATATATCACCGGGGCGGCCGAGGCCGATTTCGCCCAGGTGATTGCGGCGACCGACCGGGAGAAAGGCTCCCGCGGCGGTATCTCTGCCTTACTCGTCGACATGGATACGCCCGGCGTAAAATTGCTGCGTGCCCAGGAAACCATGATGCATGACCGGCCCTGGGAGATCGCGTTCGAGGACGTGCGTGTTCCTGTTGAAAACATGATCGGCGGCGAGGGCGAAGGCTTCAAGTTCGCCCAGAACTGGATCAGCGCCGGGCGCATCCGCCACGGGGCGCGCGGCATCGGTGTGATCGAGCGCTGTCTTGAACTCGGCGCTTCCTATGCCGGGCAGCGCACCACGTTCGGTGAAAAACTGTCCGAGCGTCAGTCGGTGCAGTGGATGCTGGTCGATTCCTATGCCGACCTGCATATGCTGAAACTGATGGTGTTCACCGCAGCGGCAAAACACGATGCCGGCGAGGACATTCGCTATGACGCCTACATGTGCAAGTATCTGGGGGATACGAAGTCGTTCGAGGCTGCCGATAACTGTATGCAAATTCATGGTGGCCTTGGGCTGACGACGGACCTGCCGATAGAGCGCATGTGGCGGGATCAGCGCAGTTTCATCATCACCGAAGGGCCGACCGAGATTCTTAAAATGGCGTTGGCGCGCCACGTGCTGCGTCAGTATGGCAGCTGATTAATCACGGGCCCGGGCGCTACGTTAACGGTTTGATCACCCGTATCCGGCATAAAGGGCGCCTACTACAAAAGCGACCGAGCCCTCAAAGGGCATCTTCGCGGCGACATTAAAACGGCGGCCCCAAAAAAGGGGCTGCCGTTTTTCTTTGTCGGGGCCGGTATTCGTAGGGGCGGCGCTTTGACTCCCTTTCGCGTTTCCGACATCCTTTTGACCATGTTCCGTTTTCCGGAATACAGTTTTTCCGAAACCCGGATATAGAAACGGGTGTGGATGATGCCCGGTGGGTGAAGCAAAGGGGATGAGATGTTCGACCATTTTGTATGCGTAAAAGTAGAACTTGCTGACGGCATTGCATGGGTGCGGATGAACCGTCCTGAAAAACGCAATGCGATGAACCCGCAGCTTCATGATGAAATGGAAGAAGCGCTGACGCATCTGGAAGTCGATCCCGATGCACGGGTGATTGTGATCTGTGGCGCCGGGGGAAATTTTTCCGCCGGGCAGGATCTGAAAATGTTCTTCCGCGAAAACGAGGGCAATCCGCTGCGCCGCAAGACGTCGCAGCGGGCGGCCAATCGCTGGCGCTGGGAACTGCTGTATAATTACGACAAGCCGACTATCGCCATGGTCGAGGGTTTCTGCGTCGGCGGTGCGTTCATGCAGCTGTTGGCGACAGACTTTGCGATTGCCGCCGAGGACGCGACGTTTTCGCTGTCCGAGGTCAACTGGGGCATCCTGCCCGGCGCGCTGGTGTCCAAGGTCGTCGCCGATGCCGTGCTGCCGCGTCATGCGCTATATTACTGCTGTCTCGGCGACCCGTTTGACGGTCACGAGGCCGCACGAATCGGTATGATCAACTTTGCGGTGCCGGCCGCCGAGGTTGAAGCCAAGGTCGAGGAGCTGGCCCACAAGCTGATGGCCAAAAGCCCGCGCGTGCTGCGTGCAACCAAGCAGGCGGTGCGCAATGTGCGGACGATGGATTTCGGCCAGTCATACGATTATCTCGCCGAAAAAGGCCTGGCGATCCGGGTCGGCGACCAGGAGGATTCCTATAATACCGGCCTGCGCCAGTTCCTGGACGAAAAGACCTACAAGCCGACCTTCGAGCCGTTCAAAACCGGCACGATGATCGAGAAGAAGTAGAGCCGATCGAGACGCCGGGGCGCGAGGCTGCAGAACAGGGCCTTACTGAACGCGTCCCCGTGTATCGATCTGCCACACATCGATAACCTCGTCGCCCTGCACCACCATGTACTGGTCGTACAGGTTGACGGTGGTGTCGCAGTGGCTCGGGACAAGACGCAGCTTGTCGCCGACATTCCACGGCACCTCGCCGCCATCGGTCATGCGGATGATGCCGTGTTCATCGCCGCCGAATTCATATGTCCGGCCGTCGACATCGGCGATTACGGGTGGGCCGTGATCGCTGCTGGCGGATTTCAGCCCGGCATCGACGATCACCCGGTCCGGCGCCGGTTTGCTGACAACACCGGTCAGGATATGCAGCGATTGTTCGAAGGGCGGTGCGTTTGCACCGGGCCAGCCGATCCCGCCATAGCGTGAATCCATGAACACGTAAGAGCCCGTCTGCAGTTCGGTCAGCAGACCGCGTTCCATGTCGAAGGGCGACGTGCCGGTGCCGCCGCCGGTCTTGACCGGCACGGACAGGCCGGTCTTTTCAACCTCGGCCAGCGTCGCGGCGAACTTGTCGAGACCGGTTTCGGTGTCGGCCTTGCGCATATCCGCGTCCTCGACCATCTGGATCTTGCCCTGGTACCCCTGGATGCCGGCGAAGTTCAGGTTCGGCAGGGCATCGATGATCTGCGCCAGCCGGGCGGCTTCCGGTCCCGCCGGCACGCCGCAGCGTCCCTGGCCGATATCGACCTCGACTATCACGTCCAGCTGCTGGCCTGCAAGCTGTGCCATGCGGCCGAGCATGTTGATGTTGTCCTCGTTATCGGCAACCACGGCGATGCGCACACTGTTCAGGGCATGCAGCAGGCGGAATATCTTGCTTTCGCCGATCACGGCGGTGGTGATCAGGATATTGTCGATCCCGGCCGCCGCCATGACCTCGGCCTCGCCGAGCTTGGCGCAGCACACGCCGACCGCACCGGCATCGATCTGCTTCGCGGCGATGACGGCGGATTTATGGGTCTTGGCGTGGGGGCGATAGGTGACGCCGGCTGCCGCCGTCATGTCTTTCATGCGCGCGATGTTGCGGTCGAGCGCGTCCGAATCGATCAGCAGGACGGGTGTGTCGAGCTCCAGCGTTTTCATATCGCGTCGCCCCGTTCATACACCACCTTGCCGCCAACGATGGTGGTCTCGGCGGTGATGTCCTTGATGACCTCCTCGGCGCAGGTCAGCGGATCGTCCGACAGCACGGCCATGTCCGCGAGCTTGCCCGCCTCGATCGAGCCTTTTTTATCTTCCTCGAATGTCAGGTGCGCGCCGCCCATGGTGCCGCAGCGCAAAGCGTCTTCGCGGCTCAGCGCCTGGTCGGGGGCGATGCGGTCCTCGGAAATCATGTTCCAGCGCGAGACCGTGTGCCACATCGGATAGAACAGCGTCGTCGGCACGTTGTCGGTCGCAAGCCCGATATTTACCCCGGCATCCAGCAGGCGGGGGATCGGCGCGATATCGTTCAGCCGGTCGGGGCCGAGTTCTTCACGCAGGATGTGGCCGTGCTTGTAGATATAGCGGTTGGTATGGGTCGTCATGACCACGCCGAGATCGGCGGCTTTCTGAATCTGTTCTTCGTTCAGGACATCCAGATGGCCGATCACCCAGCGCTTGTCGGTGATGTTCACGACGCGGTTTACCTCTTCGAACATATCGAGGAAGCGGGGGCCGATCACGGCAAGGCGGATATCGTTGCGTGCCGCCTCGGTCATGAATTCGACCATGCGGTTCTGCGGCACACCGTTATCGTAATTAAAGCCGGACCAGCCGGTATAGGGGGCGGCACCTGCGCGGAACACGGCATCCGCATCCATGCCGGTATCGGTGAACATGCCGCCGACGCGCAGCCAGTCATCGCCGAGGCCCCGCTTGCCGAGCCACGCGGTCCAGTTCTGCATCACGGTTTCATATTCGATCCCCTGTGCACCGCCCCAGGCCGGGCTGTAGACGAGGTGGGCGCGCACGGTGGCATCGCCCGCGGCATGGACCGCCTGATAGGTACTGATCAGCTCCTGCGCGGCGCCATGCTCTTCGAGCACGCTG
>CAJQLI010000348.1 GCA_905479125.1 uncultured Alphaproteobacteria bacterium
ACATCACCGACAGACCAACGGTTGTGATCTCGTCGGCATAGGTGTGCACCTTGATGCCGAACGAGCCGCCGACGTCACGCGTGATGACGCGGACGCGGTGTTCTTCCAGCCCGTAATGGGTGGCAAGAATATTCTGGATCATGTGCGGGCACTGGTTGTTGTGCCAGACGGTCAGTTGTTCTTCCGAGGATTCATAATCGGCGACGAGACCCCGTGTTTCCAGGCAAACGCCGGTGTGTCGTCCGAAAATGAATGTATCCTCGATGACGTGATCCGCCGCCGCATAGGCGGCGTCCACATCGCCAAAGTCGGCATTGCGCTTCCACGCCAGATTGTCACCGAGGCTTTCGTGGATGACCTGCGTATCCGCGTCGAGCGCGGTTTCGGCATCGACGGCGACGGGCAGGACTTCCCAGTCGATCTCAACCATGGCGGCGGCGTCTTCGGCTTCGGCGCGACTATTCGCGACGACGGCCACGATGGCCTCTCCCTGCCAGCGGGCGGTATCCAGCGGCAGCGGGTATTGCGGCGCGGATTTGAGCCCTTCCAGATGAGTCAGGACGCCGACCCAGGGCGTGCAGATCTCCGCCATTTCCTCTGGTGTGACCACGGCGACAACGCCGGGCATGGCCTTTGCCGCTGTCGTGTCGATCCCGTTGATTTTGGCGTGTGCATAGGGCGACCGGACGAAAGCGGCGTGTACCATCCGTTTGAGCTGAATGTCGTCGACGAACGTTCCTTTGCCCTCAGCCAGGCGCGGCGCGTTGGGGCGGGGGACCGAACGGCCGATATAGGAATTCGGGCGATCGAGAATCCAGCGGTCGGTGATCATGTCGGTCATGCCGAATCTCCTTTTGCGCCTGTGCTTTTGCCGGTGCCTTTGCGGGCCATCTCGACGGCGTCCACGATGGCCTGATAGCCGGTGCAGCGGCAGTAATTGCCTGAAATGAATTCACGGATTTCGTCGCGGCTTGCGTCTGGTTTGCGCTCCATCAATTCGGCGATAGTGAGCAGCATACCGGGTGTGCAGAACCCGCATTGCAGCGCGTTGCGTTCGACAAAAGCTTCCTGAAGGGGCTTCATTTCTCCGGTTTCGGTCACGCCTTCGATCGTCCAGACGTCGGCGCCGTCTGCCTGCGCCGCGGCCATCAGGCAGCCGCGCACGATGCGCCCGTCGACGCGTACGGTGCAGGCTCCGCAGACGCCGTGTTCGCAGCCCACATGGCTGCCGGTCAGGCCGACGTCGTAGCGCAGAAAATCGACGAGGTTGGTGCGGGCTTCAACCCGGCCGGTGACTTTCTCGCCGTTAATGGTGAGTGAAATATCTACGTTCTTGTCCATAATCAGGCTCCCGCCATCGGGGCGAGGGTGCGTTTGACCAGCACGCCCGCGAGGTGTTTCCGCATCGGTCCGTCCGCGTTCAGATCATCCGGCGGGTCCAGCTCATCCTTCAGGGATGCCGAGAGTTTTTCTGAAAGCTCGTCGGACCAGTTCTGTTCGTTCAGGAGTGCTGCGGTTAGTGGTGCAGAGACCGGCCGGTCGCCGGCGTTGAAAAAGACCAGGCTGCCATCGCCGAATTTTCCGTCCGAGACCTGCAGATGGGCACACAGGCCGATAATGGCGTAGTCGCCGTGTCGACGGGCGAGCTCCATAAACCCGGATTTCCAGCCGGCAGTAATCTTCGGTACTGAAACGGCGGTGAGGATTTCGCCTTCGCCGATGGCGGTCTCGTACAGGCCTTTGAAGAAATCCGTGGCAGGAATGTCTCGCGTGCCGCCTTTTCCCGCAATGTGCATTGTCGCGCCAAGGGCGACGGCGCAGGCAGGCATTTCGGCGGCCGGGTCGGCAAAGGCGATAGAGCCGCCGAATGTGCCGCGGTTGCGGATCGCCGGGTGGGCGACATGTTCCATCGCAGCCGTAATCAGTGGTGCGTGGGTCGCAATCACATCTGATTCCTCGACGTCGACATGGCGTGTCATCGCACCGATCCGGATCGTGTCACCCGTGTCCTGGATGCCGGCAAGTCCGTCGATCCGGTTGATGTCGATCAGGACCTCCGGCTCCGAGAGCCGCATGTTGAGGGTTGCCATCAGGCTTTGGCCACCTGCCAGAATTTTTGCATCCTCGCCGTGTTCGGCAAGAAGGCTGAATACATCATCAAGGGTTGCTGCCCGCGCATACCCGTAGGGTGCCGGTTTCATAGACTTCTCCCGCCTTATCGTTTTATGGTGCTGAGCACCTGCTTAATTAGCGGTCATTCTGACCCCCGCCGCGCAGACGTCAAGGAGTATGGATGGCAGACCTCGATGCCGATATCGTCGAACCGGTCCGGGAGACCGGTTTCCCGGCCGCGCGTCGCCGTTTGCCGCCGGCCGAGCGGGAGCGCCAGATCGTCGACGGGGCGATCCGTTATTTCGCTGAAGTCGGCTTTGATGGCCAGACGCGCGAGCTTGCGCGTCGTCTCGGTATTACCCAGCCGTTGCTGTTCCGGTATTTTCCGACCAAGGACGACCTGATCGACAGGGTATATGAGGAAGTTTACCTCAGCCGGTGGAAGGAAGAATGGCCGGAAGGGCTGAAGGACCGTTCAGTGTCGCTGGAAGACCGGCTGGTGCGCTACTACGCCGATTACGGGGCCTCGATTTTTGACTATGAATGGGTCCGGATCTTCATGTTCTCTGGACTGAAGGGTGAGCCGATTAACCGGCGCTATCTTGAAATTGTGCGCGATCGCATTCTCTGCGTCATCTGCGCCGAGTTGCGTCATGATCTCGGCCTGCCGGATCCCACAGACTTGCCGGTCAGCAAGGAGGAGATCGATCTTTACTGGTCGCTGCAGGGCTCGATATTCTATGTTGGTGTCCGCGAATGGGCGTACCAGGAACCGGCACCGGAAGATCTGAATGTGTATATCCGCCGGACGGTAAGAACGTTCCTGGGGGGTGTCGAACCCGTTCTGCGGGAGCTTTTACTGGCGCGCTAGGAACCCTGGTATCATTGACGGGGCTACCTGCACGTCTTAATTTATCAAACGATAAATAGGGAGAAAAAGAATGAGCCTCAATTCGCTGGATCACTGCTCTATCCGTACCGTGAAGCTCGACGCGACACGCGATTTTTACACCGACATCCTCGGCATGGAAGACGGTGACCGTCCCGATTTTCCGTTTCCCGGGGCCTGGCTGTATGTCGACGGGGTTGCGGTTCTGCATCTCGTCGGGGTGGATCCCGATGACCCGTCCGGCCTTGAAAAATATCTCGGCGGTGCAACCGATGCCGCATCCCTGACCGGATCGGGCGCGTTCGATCACATCGCGTTCCGTGCGATTGATGCCGAGGTCCTGATCGCCCGGCTCAAAGATAAAGGCTATCCGTTCCGTGAACGTCAGGTGCCGGACATGGACCTGTTCCAGGTGTTCGTCGAAGATCCCAATGGCATCACGGTTGAGCTCAATTACTGGGCGGAAGATCAGAAGGCGGCATAACAGTATGGTCCAGGCTCCCGCGATTGTTCAGCCAGGAGACACGCCCGGCTATGAAGAGATGGTCGAGCGTGCGGCTGCGCTGACGCCGAAACTTGCCGCCCGCGCGGAGGAGGTCGAAAAGACCCGGGTTATTCACCCTGACACGGTCCGGGACTTGTGGGACACGCAGTTGTGGTCGGCGGTAAAGCCGAAGCGCTATGGCGGGCTGGAACTAGGCTATGGTGTTTTCCTGGACCTGTCTGAGCGGATCGGCCGCGGCTGTGCATCGACTGCCTGGATTTACGGCAACCTGCTCAGCCATGACTGGATGCTGCCGATGTGGAATGCGCAGGCGCAGGACGAGGTCTGGAAAGATAACCCGACCGCGTTGATCGCGTCGTCACTGGTCGCGACGGCAGGCACGGCGAAGCCGGTCGCGGGAGGATATGAAATTTCCGGGCAGTGGCCCTATTGCAGCGGCATCGATCCAAGCGACTGGATGATGATGGCGGCCATGATTGATGATGACGGCCCCCGCCGCCCGATCTGGCTGGTGGTGCCGCGCGATGCGTTCGAGGAAATCGATACCTGGCAGGTCAGCGGCCTGGTCGGCAGTGGCAGCCGGGACGTGAAATGTGAAGGGGTGTTCGTCGCCGAGCATATGACGCTTTTTCCTCATGAAGCGCGCGGCGGTCCGACACCGGGGTCTGACCACGTGCCGGGCCTGTTGTATCAGTTGCCGGTGCTGGGGCTTTTCCCCCATATCCTGCTGGGGCCGATGATCGGCATTGCACAGGGCGCCTATGATGATTATGTCGGCGAAATCCGCGACCGGGTATCGACGTATAACTCTTCCAAGCTGGCGGAGCACGTGCAGGTTCAGATGAAAGTCGCCGAGGCGGCGTCCCTGATCCAGGCGGCACGGCTGCTCGGTCATGACAATATCCGTGAAGCCGAACGCGTCGCCGAATCGGGGCGCGTTCCGACGGTCGCGGAAAAGATCCGCTGGCGGCGCGACGGTGCCTTTGCGGCACAGAACTGCGTAAAAGCGGTCCAGCTGCTGCAATCGGCCATCGGCGCTGCGGGAAATTATCTCAGCCATCCGTTCCAGCGCCGGTTCCGCGATATTCATGCCGCGGCTTCCCAGGTCCAGGTTAATTTCGATATCAATGGTGCGGAATTCGGCCGTGTCGAGCTTGGACTCGACCCCATCAATAAAGCTGTTTAACCAGGAAAACTCTATGCCCCGTCTGCCCGCACTATCCCCTGAAGAGGCTAAAACCGTCCAGAAGGATCTGGGAATCTATACTGACAATATGGACGGTACCCTGCCCAACAGCGTGCTGACGCTGGCCCGGCGGCCCAATATCCTGAGAGCCGTGACGGACCTCTGGTACCAGACCATCATCGCGCCCGGTGTTGTGTCAAAGGATCTGAAATGGCTTGCGGCCCACGTGGTCAGCGTATCGGCAGGCTGCCAGTACTGCGCGGCCCATACGGGCGAAAACACCGTAATATCGGATATGCCGGCCGAGAAGGTTCAGGTGGTCTGGGAATATGAGACGAGCCCGCTTTTCTCGGATGCCGAACGCATCGTTCTGCGTATCGCGCAATCGGTGGCCCAGGTGCCGAACGCCGTCACCGACGAAGATTTCGAAGAGCTCCGTCAGCACTGGGACGATGACCAGGTAGTGGAAATTATCGCGGCGATCTCGACCTTCGGCTTCTTCAACCGGTGGAACGATACCCTGGCCACCGAGCTTGAATCCTCACCGCTTCAGTTCGCCAAGGATAACCTGTCCGATGCGGGCTGGGACGTCGGCAAGCACGCGGCGGATTAGGCAGGGCGTCCTTGCACGGGCGAGCTGAGAATTAACAAATGAATAGATAGAACCCTTTGCGTTAGTATAGGGGCTAATCGTTGTGATTTCCGAGGCCAGACATTTTCACCACATTGATTAATAAATGGCTACCCGCCCTAGCGCTGATGCTTAGTGTAACTATTCCCACTGGCGGCCGTGCAGATGATCCTTCATTCCTGTCCATTGGCGCCGGGTATTATGATCTGCTTCACGACGCAGATGCTGCTGAGTTCAGGGTTGAGTATCGCAGCAGATATCGGTGGTGGCTTTTCAAGCCCTTTGCCGGTGTTACCGCAACGACTAACCCGGCGGGCTTCGCTTATGCTGGGGTGCTTTCCGATTTTTATTTTGGCAACCGCGTTGTCGTTACGCCCAGCATCGCCGCCGGCCCTTACCTGCGCGGTCGGGGGAAAGATCTCGGCCATGTGTTTGAAATTCGCTCCGGCCTCGAAATAGCCTACCGCTTCAATAATCGTTCCCGTCTTGGGCTTTTATTTTACCATATTTCGAATGCCGGTCTCGGTGACGACAGAAATCCCGGCGCCGAAGCGCTAAGCGTGTGTCCTTCCCCCCTAAAACTGGGCCATTATTTTGTTCCAGATAGGGAGATTTCGATGGCTCGGAAACGACATTCAGACGAGGACATTCTGAAGCTGTTGCGTGAGATTGAGGTGAAGCTGTCATCAGGCAGCGACGTGCAGTCGGCGTGTCATGGCGTGG
>CAJQLI010000349.1 GCA_905479125.1 uncultured Alphaproteobacteria bacterium
GTTCGAACGAACTTATTGGGCAGCGACTGTCATCCCGGCACAGGGCCGGGATGACAGTCAGAGTGCGGGGCAGAGGATGTGGTGTAACGCTCCTCACCCCCGCCGCATATCCCGTACCATCTGCACCATCGCCGAAAAGTCGATCTCGCCGTCGCGGTCGTCGCAGAACGCTTCATAAAGAGACCGCGCATGTTCGCCGAGCGGTGTCACCGCGCCGGTCTTGGCCGCGGCGGCCTGTGACAGGGTGAGGTCTTTGAGCATCAGCTTCGCCGTAAACCCCGGGGTATACTCCCGGTTGGCGGGCGCGGTGTCGACCATGTCGGGCATCGGGCAGTTGACGTTCATCGACCAGCAACTGCCGGTCGAGGTCGATATCACGTCGAACAGGACCTGGTGATCGACCCCGGCGGCTTCGCCCAGCGCAATCGCTTCGCAGGTGCCAACCATGGAAATGCCGAGCAGCATGTTGTTGCACACCTTCACGGCCTGACCGGCGGACGGCCCGCCGGCGCGGACCATCTGTTTTCCCATGGCCAGAAACACTGGCTCGGCGCGGTCGATGGCAGCCGCGTCGCCGCCCGCCATAAAGGTCAGCGTGCCGGCCTCGGCGCCCGCCATCCCGCCGGAGACAGGAGAATCGATCAGTGTCAGCCCGCGCTTAGCGGCTTCATTGTGAATGTAATCGGTTGCACCGAGATCGGTGGTTGATGAATCGACGATAATCGTGCCCGGGCCGACGACGTCCATCACCTTGTCGATATCGACCAGCACTTCGCGCACTTCCTTGCCGGTCGGCAGCATGGTGAAGACGAAATCCGCGTCTTTCGCCGCATCCGGATTTGAGGTGGCGGCCTCGACCCCGCCCGCGGCCGCGCGCGCCGTTTTCTCCGCCACGATGTCATAGCCTCGGACCTGATGGCCCGCCTTGACGAGATTTATGGACATCGGCCCGCCCATATTGCCGAGCCCGATAAATGCGATGCGTGCCATGATAGTCTCCCTGATATATCCGCGTTTGTTGTGCGGTTCTGGCGACCATCATGCCCGGCATTGAACAGGCGGGGCAATGGGAGAGGAGGGCTCCTTTCCGTCCTTCACCATGTCGGCGATTTTCTCGCCGATCATCATGACCGTCAGGTTGGTGTTAGCCCGCGTGATGGCGGGCATGACGGATGCATCGACCACCCGCAGTCCCTGGACGCCGTGGACGCGGCCAGCCGGGTCGACAACGCCCATCGGATCGTCTGCGGTACCGAAGCGGCAGGTGCCGACGGGGTGAAAAAAGCCGCGGCAGTTTTCCCGTATCCAGGCTTCAAGCGTCTCGTCGGACGCAAAGATATCGTCCAGCGTGGGGCCGGGGGCGATCAGGGTCCGGAGTGCTGCCCGTCGGAACGGACCGGGCAGGTCCATCAGCAGGGAGCCGGCGAACGATTTCCACCAGTTGGCGCGGGTCTCGCGGTTGAGTTCGCGCACCCGGGCGGAGAAGGCGGCGGGGAATGCCTCTGTCGTGACTTCGCGGACGGCCGCGCTGCGGAAAATCTCGTAGAACATCCGCAGGCCCATCTTCATTCGCGCCATGTCGCGTTCGTCTTCCATGACATGGAAGGCGACACGCGGATTTATGGATGCGTCGGCGCTCTTGAGGGTGACGGCGCCGCGCGAAAACGGTTTGACGACGGCGACGATGGCGCCGCCGATCCGGGTACCGAGTGGATGCCAGCTCACCTTGTTGGCGATGGCGGTATAGAAATCGTGGGGCGGGCAGCCTTCGAGCCGGGATGAGTGCCGCAGCGCCGCGTTTCCCCCCGCGCGCAGCCCCGCATCCTGCATGCCGTTATAGCGAAGATGGGCGGCCAGAATGCAGGTCGGATGTTCATGCAGGTTCTGACCCACGCCGGCGCGATTAGCGACGACATCGATACCATGCTCTTTCAGATGTGCCGCCGGGCCAATGCCGGACCGCATCAGCAGGGCAGGCGATTGCAGTGACCCGCCGGACACGATGATTTCATTAGCACTGAGGGTTTCCCCGCCGCCATTTGTGCGGATCGCAACCCCGGTGCAGCGCGCACCGTCGAAGACGAGCCGTTCGGCATAACAGTCGCTTCTGATGTCGAGGTTCGGCCGCGCGCGGACATCGGCGGTCAGGTAGGAAATAGCGGTCGACTGGCGGATACCTTGTGTGCTGCTGAGGGCGACCGCGCACACGCCGTCGCGCGGCTCAACATTCATGTCTTTCACATAGCCGTAGCCGCGGCGATGAAGTTCGGATGCGATGGCATCGCAGAAACCGGGCCAGTCCGCGCGCTTGTGACGGCGGATCGATATCGGTCCGTCATCGCCGTGGCGCGGATCGTCACCGTAATCGGTGTCGGTTTCCAGTTTCTTGTAATACTTGATGACGCCGTTCCAGCCCCAGCCCTCGGCCCCGGCCGCTTCCCATTCCTCGAAGTCGCCCGGCATGCCGCGGATGGAGACCATTGAATTGACCGACGATCCACCACCCATCACGCGGCCCTGGTCGTACGGATAGGCAGGGATTGAATCAGGATCGTTATGGGGCAGGGGCTGCCATTGGGCCGTGATGCCGGGCCATGTGTTCCGGCGGTTATAGACGGCGCGGTAGAATGTATCGCGGACCTCGTCCCCCTCGTCGCCGGGGGGCGTGTCGCGGCCCGCTTCGAGCAGCAGGACCCGGTTGGCCGGTACTTCGCTGAGCCGAGCTGCCATGACTGCCCCGGCCGAGCCGCCGCCGATCACGATATAGTCCCAACTGCCGTCTCGCTGCGTCATGCGACCCCCTTTGATTTTCGCCGCGTAACGGTATCATCGGCGCAAGCAAACGCCAACGGAGGGAACCCTTGTGAAGCTCTATAAATGGATGAGTGCGCCAAACCCGCGCCGCGTAGAGATATTCGTGGCCGAAAAGGGGATCGATATTGAAATTATCGAGGCGAGCGATCCGGCTAATCCGGGCCAGCTCAGCGCTGAATTCTGTGGAAGATACCCTCACCGGCGTGTTCCGCTGCTTGAGCTTGATGACGGAGACTGGATCGGCGAGGCAGCGGCGATCTGCCGTTATCTGGAAACGCTTTATCCCGACAACCCGTTAATGGGCGCGACACCAAAGGAGATCGCCATCGTTGAGATGTGGGACCGACTCGTTGAATGGGAAGGGCTGATGGCGGTGTCAGAGGTGTTCCGGAATACCCACAAGCTGTTCGTGGGACGCGGATTGGCCGGGTACGACCGGGAAATACCGCAGATACCCGCGCTCGCTGAACGGGGTGAATTCAGACTCCGTCTGTTTTTCGAGAAGATTGACGAGCAGCTTGGTGGACATACGTTCCTGGCGGGCGATACCCTCAGTTTTGCCGATATTACGGCGTTCTGCGCCATCGAATTCGGCATTTCCCGACGTCTGGCGATCCCGGATGAGTGTATCCATGTACAGGATTGGTATGGGCGGGTGTCGAAACGCCCCGGTGTCGCGAACTGATTTCCCGCTGTGCTGACAGATATTCCGGAACGGGAGCACAGCGACTGAATACAATGGTAATACAAAATCATCATTTCTTTACGGGTGGGGTTTAATCTTGTCCTGGTGACAGAACCAGATTGGCTCGGCGATGTGTATAAGACAAATTGTCTACGTTAGTTCGGGAACCAGAGAATACTCGTCCGAAGAAGTAGAAAAAATTGCGGATACCGGCCGCAGTAATAATGCGCAAAATGAACTCACAGGCGTTTTGCTTTATTACGATGGCAATTTCATGCAGTTGATTGAAGGGTCGGCGGATTCCGTAGATGAGACGTATAAAAGGATAGTATCCGATACCCGTCATACAGGTATTCTGCCGCTTCAGGATTCAATGGTTGAGGAACGGTCTTTTCCTGATTATCGCATGGGCTTTAGCTCAATCGCCAAAGACGCGCTGGCCGCCAGTCCCGATTTGTTCGAGAAACTTCCCACGGGCTGGGGCGTGAAACCGGGTGCGGATATCGATCAGAAGCTTGTGGTTCTGTTCCGTACTTTCTTCACGATCAATTCCGGGAATTTCGCCTGATCCAGTCCGAGCCCGGTTACGGTGAGTGAAGTCCCGCGGCGCCGGTTTTCGGCGGGTGGGTAGGCTTTATCGATTCCGCTAGATTCATACTATTGTCCGCCTCCAGGCTGGCGGTAAGTCGGTTTCGGTGATGGCGGAATTAGTAGGTGGCAGGTGATGGCGTTGCGACAGGTGTTATATGGCAGCTCGGCTGTCCGGCCCATGACGCAGGCAGAGATCGACGTTATCCTGGAACAGGCGCGGCGGCGGAATATCGAGACCGGGATTACCGGCATCCTGTTTTATCTGGACGGTAATTTTCTCCAGTTGCTGGAGGGCGAAGAGCCGGCTCTGAGTGAAACCTTCGACCGTATCAGGCTGGATACGCGGCACCGGAACCTGATCAAAATGCTTGATGGCCCGATTGATCAACGGTCGTTTGCCGCTTCGCCAATGGCGTTTCGGTCCATCTACGGCAATGAGCTCGAGGAAAACCCCGACCTTTTCGTGCAGTCAAACGGACGCTGGTCGCTGAGCGAGGGTGCCGGTGTGGACGAGCAGCTGAAGATCCTTATTGAGACATTCCTGATGGTGAATTACACCCGAAGCCACGACCGGCTGTAGGGTCGCAATTCCTGACTGTCTTCACGATTAAAACCGCCCCCAAGCGTAACGTGATGATCCGCAAACGAATTTAGCGCTCGATCCTGACGAGTTCGTCGGTGGTTGCCGATTTCACGATTGCTTCCAGCAGAGACACGTTGCGCACGATCTGTTCCGGCGTATTCGGATAGTCGGCCTTGCCGGCGATGGCATCGGCAAAGCATTCCAGGTTGGACAGCACCGGCGTCGCAACTTCGTATTCCACGGTCTCTGCCTTGCCGTCGGTGAAACACGTCGTGAAGAACCAGCCTTCGGGGGCCTGTACGTGCGCCTTGTCGCGGACTTCGACCCAGCCATTCGCGCCGAATATCGCAAGGCGGGAGAAAAACGGTGTGTGTGTGAACGCGTTGAGCGATGCGGTGCGGCCGTTTTCGAATTTCACCTGGGCCGTCAGCGTGTCACCGTTCTTGACGACATCACCGTGGCATTCGACGGAGGCAAGCACGCGGTCGGGCTGTCCGAAAAGGCTGATCGAGAGGTCCATCAGGTGGATCAGCGTTGCCGTCAGGCCGCCGGCGGGGCTTTCATCTGTCTTCAGACGCCAGTTCGTGTCATCCAGAACGGCGAAGATATCGTGGCTGAAATTGGCCTCTATATGCATCAGCGCACCGAGCTTGCCGTCGCGGGCAAGCGCCATGGCATCCATGATCGGCGGCTCGAACCGGCGCTCATGACCGATCGCGACCTGAACGCCGGCCTTTTCGACCGCTTCCATCGCGCGAAGGGCGGATGCGCGGGTCAGGCAGAACGGCTTTTCGCAGAAAATGTGCTTGCCGGCCCCTGCAGCGGCGATGATCTGCTCTTCATGCAGCGAGTGGGGGGTCGCCAGGATAACGGCGTCGACATTGTCATCGGCGAGCACGGCAGCAAAATCGGTCGTGAAGTCGATGCCGTGTTCGGCGGCGAATGCCGCGCCGCCTTCGGCATCCACGTCGAGGAGTTTGACGACAGTGATCTTGTCGCTGGGAGCCAGCGTCTGTGTCAGAATTTTTC
>CAJQLI010000350.1 GCA_905479125.1 uncultured Alphaproteobacteria bacterium
AATTTTGGACCGGTCTTTGCCAGGAATCATGTTTTACTGTTGCGAAACGCGACCTCGGTTATCCGGCTGGCACGACGGGTGAAGCCTGTGGCTTATTGGTTAATGCTATCGGCAGCGACGCTTGTCTCGTTACTAAAAGCGCGGCGTGCCATTGCTGTCTCAAACTATGCTGCGGGCGTACTGACATTCGGAATGCATAAACTCCGAAACCACAAGGTAAGTGTCGTCTACCACGGCACCGCACCGGTAGCTGTGCCACGCAAACATAACGACGTTCAGGGCATCAATCTGTTGGCCGTGTCGGATATTTATATTCAAAAAAACTATCATACGCTGATTCGGGCACTCGCAATTCTAAGTAAAAGCCGAAGCGACCTGACGCTGACAATCGTTGGGCAGGAAATCGACAGCTATTACGCCAAAACTCTTCAAAAGTTGCTAGCGGAACTGGGACTTGAAGACTCGGTAAAATTTGTCGGGCATGTGGAAACCGAGGAACTGGATCACCTGTACCGGGAATGTCAGTTGTTCGTTTTTCCATCAGCGGTAGAAACTTTTGGCAACCCGTTGCTGGAAGCGATGGCCCGTGGGGTTCCTATCGCATCCTCTAACGCCGCTGCGATGCCAGAGGTTATCGGTGATGCAGGATTGACGTTCGATCCCGAGAATGCCCGGGAGATAGCCTCACGGATTGCGACATTGCTGGTTGATCCGAAAATGCGAGTTAAACTGGGAGAAAAAGCGGCAAAACGCGCCCAGTCCTTCACTTGGGAAGAAACGGCGCGACGGACGCTTGTTGTTTTGAGGGCGGCCGCAGGTCGTTAGGCAAACCAACTCGGATGGTCTTCAGGCTCGAAACCGGACCGTCAGTCGCGTGTGAATGGCGGACCACTGATCAAGGTTTGCGCTGGTCAATTAGCCGATACAGACGTATTTAACCGAGAGCCCCCACGATGGGGTGTTTTGTTTCTTCAGTTCATTATTATTGCGGCTGTGAACGTATTCCGGGAGAACCCGGCCCATCCGAGCATTCAACAGGAGACGTCCAATGAAATTTCGTACTCTTCTCACCGCCGCCGCGGTGATCGCATTTCCATTCGTGCCGGCGATGCAGGCAAATGCCGCCGACAAATTCGTCTTTACCGCCATTCCCGATCAGGACGAAAGTCAGCTACGTAAGCGCTTCGACAAGGTGGCGAAATACCTTTCAACAACACTCTCAACAAAAGTTGAATATGTTCCTGTTAAATCCTATTCAGCGGCGGTTACGGCCTTCCGCAACAATCAGGTCCAGTTGGCGTGGTTTGGTGGTTTGTCGGGGGTCCGTGCAAGGGGACTTGTGAAGGGATCAAAGGCAATTGCGCAGGGTAAAGCTGATCCGAATTTCGAGACCTATTTTATCGCGAACGCCAGTACCGGACTTACCCTGTCGAAGGAATTTCCGAAAGAGATCGCCGGTAAAACTTTCACGTTCGGTTCCAAGGGCTCGACTTCCGGGCGCCTGATGCCCGAATTTCATATCCGAAAGGCTTTCGGAAAAGTGCCTCAGCAGGTTTTCAGCCGTGTCGGTTTCAGTGGAAACCACTCGAGGACGGTAGCGTTGGTTCAGTCCGGCGCTTACGAAGTAGGGGCGACAAACTTCAAGGTGTGGAAAAAGGGACTCAAGAACGGCACGATTGATCCCAAAAAGGTCCGTGTTATCTGGAAAACCCCGGGTTACCCGGACTATAACTGGTCCATTCGGGGCGATGTCGACAAAGCCTTCGGTCCAGGTTTTGCTCAGAAAGTTCAATCTGCATTGATATCGATGAACGACCCCGACTTGTTGAGTTCGTTTCCGAGAGCTTCCTTCATTCCGGCTCAGAATTCTGACTATGCGCCGATCAAGGATACGGCGAAGAAGCTCGGCCTGATCGACTGATGGCCCTGCTTCAGCTCAAAGATGAATCTGCCGGCTATAACGGCAAAGAGATTCTCCGCGGGCTCAATGTGACAATCGACCCCGGCGAGCGCATAGCGCTCGTCGGCGAGAGCGGAGCGGGGAAATCCACCCTGCTCCGCCTTTTCTATGAGCGGCTAGGTGCGAAAGCTGCCCTGATGCCGCAGGATTCGGCGCTGGTGCAGGCGCTGACAGTCTTTCACAATGTGTACATGGGCCGGCTGCATCAGCGGTCGGTATGGCGAAATCTCCGAAATCTCGTGCTGCCCGCACGCGCTGATGTTGAAGAAGTCCGCAAGGTTCTGGTCCCGTTGCGGCTGGAAGAGAAAATCTTTTCCGGCGTGGGCGAGCTGTCGGGCGGCCAATATCAGCGCACCGCGTTGGCGCGGGCCCTGTTCCACACCGGGGATGTGATCGTTGCCGACGAGCCGGTTTCGTCTGTCGATGAACATCAGGCGCGTGAAATTCTCGAAACCATGAATGCGCAAAAACAGACCGTTATTCTCGCGATGCACGACCGTGCGCTGGCGATTGAGTTTGCCGACCGGTTGATCGGCGTCAAGGATGGTCAGATCGTGATGGATCAGGAATCTGCCGGAATGACGCCCGGCGATCTCGACAATCTGTATCTGAACGGCGTGGAATGATCGCGCGCCGCGAACCGTCTCCGCTTGCGCGAACGACCACGGGGTTTCTGTTCGTCGCGATCGTCTGCTGGATATTTGCAGATATTGCAATCTCGACGTCCGATCCGTGGCGGGAATTCGGGCTGCTGCTCAAAGGAATCGTTACACCGGATTTCTATGCAACCAACAGTTTGGGCCTGGCACTTGCCTATACGCTTGCGTTCGCGCTGCTTGGCGTCGCACTGGCCAACATCTTTGGGTTCGGCCTGGCGCTTATATTTCACAGCCGGACTGTTCGGGTCGGCTGTGCTTTCATTCGTTCGATCCATGAATTGTTCTGGGCACTGATCTTTCTGCAGATGTTTGGGTTGTCGCCGCTGACCGGTGTGCTGGCGATCGCCATCCCCTATGCCGGGATTATTGCCAAGGTCTATGCGGAAATTCTTGAAGAAGCCGATCAGCGACCGTTGAGTGCGGTGCCGGTTGGCGCGGGCAGGGCATCGACCTTTTTGTTTGTGCGTCTGCCGGATGCCTGGGCCCATTTTCGGAATTATTCGATGTACCGGCTTGAATGCGGTCTTCGGTCTTCGGCGGTACTGGGTTTTATCGGGCTTCCGACGCTTGGGTTTCATCTCGAAACGGCATTCAAGGAGGGGTATTACTCTGAAGTCTCCGCGTTGCTGATCATGTTCTATCTGGTGATCGCGACGATGCGGATCTGGATGAAGAAACCGCTCCTGCCCGTCTATCTGATCGGTGCCGTGATAGTTTTGCCCTGGGGTGTTGCATTTTCACTGTCGAATATCATTCGGTTCCTGACCGAAGATATAATCCCCTATCCGCTCCGCGCCGGTGGGGAAAACATGATGAGCGCTTTTGGGGATTGGCTCTCGCTGCTGCTACTCGATCAGGCATTGCCGGGTATGGTCGCCACTATCCAGCTCACCATGATCGCCCTGGTGGCGACCGGGTTGCTTACCCTGGTGTTCTTCCCGCTGATTTCGCCTCTGTTACTGGGCCGTGCGGCGCGCACTGGTGGACACACGTTTCTGGTGATTGTGCGCTCGACCCCGGAATATATTCTCGCATTTGTTCTTCTCAATCTGTGGGGACCCTCAATGTTGCCGGCGATTGTCGCCCTCAGTCTGCACAATGCGGCGATTATCGGCCATCTTATTGGGCGTTACACTGAAACCATTCGGCTGCGGATCGATGCCGCAAAGGGCGCCAACCGGTATTTTTACGAGGTGCTTCCCCGCGTTTACCGGCCGATGCTGGCATTACTGTTTTACCGGTGGGAGATAATCCTCCGCGAAACGGCTATTCTTGGTATTCTCGGCATCGCTACACTGGGATTCTATGTAGACAGCGCGTTTGCTGATTTACGGTTCGATCGGGCGCTGCTGCTGATCCTGGTCACAGCGATGCTCAATATTTGTGTCGATAGTATCTCCCGGTCTATCCGGTCCCGTTTGCGCCTTCAGACCACACTGGAACAACGATAGTCTCATGCAAAAATCAGATACTCCCATTGTCAAAGACCTCGTGCTGATCGGCGGCGGGCACAGCCATGTCGCCGTGCTCAAACGTTTTGGTATGAAACCGCTGCCGGGTGTTCGTCTGACCTTGATCTGCCGGGATGCCCACACGCCCTATTCGGGGATGCTGCCCGGATACGTGGCGGGGCACTATGATTACGACGAGGCGCATATTGATCTCGGCGCATTGGCGCGCTTCGCCAATGCGCGGTTCTATCATTCGACGGTCACCGGGCTCGACCTGCGGGAAAACCGGGTGCTCTGCGATGACAGGCCACCGGTGCCGTTTGAACTTGTATCCATCAATACCGGTTCGACGCCCAACACATCCGGTGTGCCGGGCGCCACGGGCAATGTTGTCCCGGTCAAGCCGATCAATAATTTTCTCGATCGTTGGGAAGCGCTGAGCGCCCGGGCCATGGCCCATGTAGGACCACTTAGCATTGCCGTTGTCGGCGCCGGGGCCGGGGGTGTGGAAATTTTACTGGCGATCCAGCATCGGCTCGGGGAGCTACGGGCTGCCGCAGGTAAGGACGTCGACAACATCAATTTTCACCTGTTCAACAATGCGGCCGACATTCTGCCGACCCATAATGCCACCGCACGGCGAACATTTATGGATGTGCTCCAGCGACGCGGCGTGAACCTGCATCTGGGAGAACCCGTCACCCAGGTCAAACCCGGCATGCTGAAGACCGGCGGCGGTGCCGAAGTGGCCGCGGATGAAATCCTCTGGGTAACGGCGGCCGGGGCGCCAAGCTGGCCGGGTGAAGCCGGACTCGACGTGGATGACGGCGGGTTCATAAAGGTTGGTGATACGCTGCAATCGACCTCGCATCCCGAGGTATATGCAGCGGGTGATGTGGCCGCGATGGTCAATTATCCCCGCCCAAAATCCGGGGTGTTCGCGGTGCGTCAAGGTAAGCCGTTGGAACAGAACCTGCGCCGTGCGCTTCTTGGGCGTACGCAGCGACCGTTTCGACCGCAAAAGAATTTCCTGGGGCTGATCTCGACGGGCGATAAATTCGCCGTTGCGTCGCGTGGAAACTGGTCCGTAAAGGGAGAAGCGCTATGGCGCTGGAAAGATTGGATCGACCGCCGTTTCATGGACAAGTTCAATGACCTGCCCGACATGGACGAAGAAGAAAAATCCGATCTTCCTGCCGGATTGGCGAGCGCTGATGTGGTCAAGGAAATCTCGGCCATCGCCATGCGCTGCGGCGGTTGCGGTGCCAAGGTCGGTGCCAGCGTTCTGTCACGTGCGCTTAACACGCTGACTCCCGCACCGCGTGACGACGTACTGATCGGCCTGCATGAACCCGATGATGCCGCCGTGGTTGAAGTTCCGCCGGGCAAGGTGATGGTCCATACGGTCGATTATTTCCGCTCGATGGTCGACGATCCTTATATCTTCGGCAAAATCGCGGCCAATCACAGCCTCGGCGATATCTTTGCCATGGGGGCTGATCCACAGACAGCGCTTGCCGTCGCCACCGTGCCCTTCGGAATTGAATCCAAAGTCGAAGATACGCTGACCCAGATGATGTCCGGCGCGATGGAAATCCTGAATGATACGAATTGTGCGCTGGTTGGCGGGCATACCAGCGAAGGTCCCGAGCTCAGCCTCGGTTTCTCCGTTAACGGGCTGATCGACCGGGACAAGATCATGCGCAAGGGCGGCCTGAAGCCTGGCGACAAGTTGATCGTCACCAAGCCCATCGGGACAGGCACACTGTTTGCCGCCGATATGCGCCACAAGGCCAAAGGCCGCTGGATCGCGGCTGCACTCGACCACATGGTGATGTCGAACCGGCTGGGTGCGCAGTGTCTCGTTGAATATGGCAGCCGGGCGGCGACCGATATCACCGGGTTCGGGCTGCTGGGTCACCTGGTGGAGATGGTGCGGGCGTCCGAGGTTGATGTTGAACTGGTGCTGGATGCCGTGCCGATGATGGAGGGCGCCGAAGATACCGTGCGCGCCGGGATTGTGTCGTCGTTGCAGCCACAGAACGTGCGACTGCGGCGTGCGGTCGCGAATCTGGAAGAGGCAGGCAAAGACCCCCGATACCCGTTGATTTTCGATCCGCAGACGGCCGGTGGTCTGCTTGCCAGCGTGCCGGCAGACCGTGCCGATGCGTGCGTCGCCAGGCTGATCGAACTGGGCTACGCCCGGACGATGATCGTCGGCGAAGTAAAGGAACAGTCGGACCGGCTGGAGCCGATCACGGTCAGGGTTTAGTCAGACGGCGCCGCCCGCTTTGGGCAGTAACGCCGCATAAACCGTCTGGCACACCGGTGTCTCGATACCGGCTTCACGCCCGAACCGCACCACCGTACCGGCCAGCCAGGGCAGTTCGAGCTTGTTGCCCGCCTCGAAATCGTGGTGCATTGACGATGTCATGTCATCCGGCAGGCCATCTGCGAAGGGCAGGCGCGTTTCGGCGAAATCTGCCGGCAGGTTGATTCCGAGCGATCGTCCCACCGCTGTTGTTTCGCGCATCACATTGAACAGCAATTCGCGGCTTTCAGGGTTGTCGCGGATAGGCCCCAATGTGGTGCGCATCAGCGTGGTGGTTGAACTCAAACCCACCAGAAACACGAATTTCTCCCACAGGGTGCGCTGGATGTCGTCGCTGATCTCGGCCGTGAGACCGGCCTTGGACATTATGTCCTGCAGTGCCGTCAGACGGGGGGAGAGGGTCCCGTCGGGTTCGCCCATCACGATCCGGTGCAGGGTGCCGATATGGCGGATGACGCCCGGTTCGGAGATTGAGCTTGCGATAAAGGCGACACCGCTGATCAATCGTTCCCTGCCCACGATCGGGGCCAGAATATCGTCGCAGTCGACGCCGTTCTGCAACGACAGGATAGCTGTATCGGGGCCGAGCATCGGCAGGATCGAACGGCCGACATCTTCGGTATCCCAAAGCTTCACGCCGATAATAACGTAGTCGACGGGGCCGATACTGGCGGGGTCGTCGGTGGCGTTGACGGGATGGATCGTCGCATCGCCCCGGTCGCGGCTGTCGAGGCGCAGACCGGTCTCCCGCATTGCTGCCAGGTGCCGTCCGCGGGCGATAAAGGTGACATCGGTTCCGGCTGCCGCCAGCCGGCCGCCAAAATAACCGCCGATACCGCCGCTGCCCATCATTGCGATCCGCATGATCAATTCCCTATTTCTTTCAACAGTGCTTTCCACGCGGCTTTTTCTTTCGCCTGCGTGAAGAGTGGTTTTTTCGCCCGGCACTGGCGTGCCAGCGTCTTCAGGAACGCCGGCTCATTCTCGGCGCGCAGCAGCAATGCGGCCAATGCCGCTTCATCCTTCGCTGCGTAGTAGCCTTCGTAATCCGCACCCAGCAGGCCGATATTGCCGTCGATATTCGATGCAATTACAGGGACGCCACAGACGATTGCTTCGGACACGATATTCGCGCCGCCTTCCATGATCGACGAGATTACCATGGCGTGGCTTCGGGCGAACTGGCGGCGCACCTTCCAGCCCGGAACTTCGCCGCGCCAGACGAAACGGGGATTTTCCGCCATTTCGGCCCGCGCATTCCGCGCCCAGCTTTCCTCATGCGCCTTGCCGAGGTGGACCACCCGGAGATTTGATTCCGGCGGTGCGAGCCGGGCTGCGTAGGCGGTACGCAATGAATCCTTTTCTTCCCGCAGGTGGCCCGCAACACACACTTCGAACCAGCGCTTCGACGGCTGGAGGGGCGTTGTCAGTGCGGGCGAAGACTGATGAATAATCCGCAGTTTTTTGCCGTATTTTTTCGGTATGGCCCGGTGGACCAGGTCGTGAAGACAGACGAGCCGCGTTGCCCGGCCCATGGAGTTGAGCGTGTCTTCGGGGTGACTGCGCTGGAAGCTGTATATATCGGTGCCTGCCAGCAATACGATCAGGGGCTTGTCCGGGTGACGCGTCGAAAAAGTGCGGATCGATCCTGCCGACCGCCAGGCATGAAC
>CAJQLI010000351.1 GCA_905479125.1 uncultured Alphaproteobacteria bacterium
TATTGGAAAGGTAATTCCAAACTCGGCAGCGGAACGTGCGGGATTCCAGCCAGGCGACGTCATCACGGGCATTGATGGCACACGGGTCGAACGTTTTGAACAGGTGATCATGAGTGTTCAACTGCGCCCCGGGGAGACGCTGATCTTTCAGGTTCAGCGTGATGGTCGCGAGATTTCGCTGACGGCCGTGCCGGACGTGCTGGACCAGAAAGACCGTTTCGGAAATCAGCAAAGGATCGGCCGGCTCGGAATTTCGCGTGTCGGTACCGATATGAAGCTGATACAGCATGATCCCTTCACCGCGGTATGGCGAGCGACTCATGAAACTTATGTGCTGACGGGGAGTATTTTTTCGGCCCTGGGGCAGATTATCAGAGGGACGCGCTCGACGAAGGAACTCGGCGGACCGATACGGATCGCGGAGATGTCAGGTAATGTCTGGCAGGCCGGGTTGATCAGCGTTCTCATGTTTGCCACCGTGCTGTCGATTAACTTGGGGCTTATAAATCTGTTTCCTGTACCGATGCTGGACGGCGGGCACCTGCTTTTCTATGCGATAGAGGCCCTTAGAGGAAAGCCACTGGGGCTCCGAGCGCAGGAATACGGATTGAGAATTGGGATTACGATGGTGCTGGCCTTGATGGTGTTTGCGACCTGGAACGATCTTGTACAGCTGCAGGTCGTCGACTTTTTTGTGAATCTTGTAACGTGAAGAATTACGCCGTGATGAATAAAGGGCTGCGAGCTTTGAGGAGGGTGTCGAACAGCCTCCTTTCGATACTCGTCGCAATCCCGCTTTTTATTGCGGTTTATGGACAGACTGTGAACGCGCAGACGGTTGATAACGGCCTGCGCGATATCCGGGTTGAAGGTGCCCAGCGCATCGAAGCGGATACTGTCCGGTCCTATATGGGCATGCGCGCGGGTGATCCGGTTACGGCGTCGACGCTTGATAAAGCTCTGAAGGCACTGTTCGGAACAGGCTTGTTTGCGGACGTGAATATCCGCCGGGATGGGCAGGATGTTGTGGTGCGGGTGGTCGAGAATCCGATTATCAACCGTATCGCCTTTGAGGGAAACAAACGGGTTTCCAATGATATCCTTGGCGATGAAGTAAAACTGCGCCCCCGTATCGTCTTCACGCGGGCCCGGGTTCAGACGGATCTTCAGCGGATTATGGATGTTTATCGGCGAAGCGGTCGTTTCTCGGCGACGGTCGTGCCGAAGGTTATTCAGCTTCCGCAAAATCGCGTCGATCTTATTTTTGAAATAAGTGAAGGCGAATTGACGGAAATACGTAAGATCGCCTTTGTCGGCAACAAGCATTTCGACGACGGTGATCTGCGGGAAATTATTCAGACACGTGAATCTGCCTGGTACCGCTTTTTGTCGTCTGATGATACTTACGATCCGGACCGTCTGACGTTCGATAGAGAGTTGCTCAGGCGACATTATTTAACGAACGGGTATGCGGATTTCCGTGTTATTTCCGGTGTGGCGGAACTGACGCCGGACAGCAGCGCATTTTTTGTCACCTTCACGGTCGAAGAAGGCGAGCGCTATAAATTCGGAAAGATCGATATTACGACGCAGCTCAAGGACCTCGATGTTGAGAAACTGCAGAAAGAGCAGTCGATCGAGGAGGGGCAGTGGTACAACGCCGATGAAGTCGAGGGCCTGATCGGCAAGCTAACCGATGCGGTCGGTGTTCTGGGATATGCGTTTGTCGATATACGACCGCGTGTACGGCGCGACCGGAAGAACCGGACAATCGATGTAACCTTCGTTATCCAGGAAGGTCCGCGGGTTTTCGTCGAATTGGTGAATATCTCCGGCAACGTGCGCACACTGGACAAGGTTATTCGTCGCGAAATTTTGCTGCTGGAAGGCGATGCTTTTAATACGTCCAAGTTGCGGCGTACACGGTCGCGCATTCGCAATCTTGGGTTTTTCGAACGTGTCGAAATTGATAATAAAGCCGGGTCAGCGCGGGATAAGACCGTTGTAGATGTGTCTGTAAAGGAGCGTTCTACAGGTGAGATTTCATTCGGCGCAGGCTTTTCGAGCACTAGTGGCGTATTGGGTGATGCCAGTATCCGAGAACGAAACCTGTTGGGACGAGGGCAGGACCTGAGTCTTAGCCTCCAGGTCGGTGAACGACAGCAGCAGGTCGATTTGTCTTTCACGGAACCCTATTTCCTCGGGAAAAACCTGGCTGCTGGATTTGATGTTTTTAGTACAAGTAGCGACCTTCAGACAGAAAGCTCGTTCGACCGCGATTCGCTGGGTTTCGCCCTCAGGTCGGGTTACCGGATCACAGAACCCTTATCGCAGACTTGGCGTTATACCCTGCGAGAGGACAAGATCACCGACATAGCGAGCGACGCCTCGTTGGCAATTCAGGAGCAGGAAGGGGCGTTCATCACTTCTTCCATTGGTCAGGCGCTTCTTTATGACAAACGGGACTCCAGATTCGATCCGACCAAAGGATATTTCGTAAAACTAGAGAACATCCTGGCAGGACTTGGTGGTGATTCTCAATATCTGAAAAACGAGGTTTCTGGCGCTAAATATTATCAGGTTCACGATAAGTGGATTGTCAATCTGGGCGCCAGTACCGGCTATATAGTGGGTTTAGGGCAAGACATTCGCATCATTGATCGCTTCTTTCTTGGTGGAAAGAACCTCCGGGGTTTCGAGGATTCCGGTGTTGGCCCTCGTGATACCGCGACCAGTGATGCTATCGGTGGAAACTGGTTTTATCGAGGAACTCTTGGGTTAACGTTTCCTCTCGGCTTGCCCAATGAATTTGGGTTAAGGGGGCGGCTCTTCACTGATGCAGGGAGTATCGGCGAGAATGATAGTACCATTGCGACAATAGTGGATAAGTCGTCTCTCAGAATGTCGGTAGGAACGGGTATATTATGGGATTCTCCTTTCGGTCCTGTGAGCATCGATTTGTCTGAAGCAATATTGAAGGAAGATTTCGATGAGACAGAACTGTTGAGGTTTAGTTTTGGGGCAAGATTTTGACATATAAGATCAGGCTGTCGTTTCTATGGGCAATTGTTTGTGTAGGGCTCTTGGTTGTTTCGGAGCCTGGCGCAAATGCTCAGGAAATCCCGCTGCCAAAAATTGGTATTGTTGACGTTCAGCTTGTCCTGAGGGACTCGAAGGCTGCGAAAAGTATCCGGCCTGAATTCGACAAAATGCGGAAGGCATTTCAGAAACAGGTAAGTGAGCAGGAGCAGCAGTTGCGCCAGGCTGAACAGGAATTGAGCCGTCAGCGCGCTATTCTCGCACCTGAAGCGTTCACACAAAAGCGTCGTGCTTTTAGCGAAGAGGCGCGCAAGGCGCAAAGTTCCGTTCAGGCACGACGGCGGCTCCTCGATAAGTCATTCAATGATACGAAGAACGTAATTCTGAAGAACCTGATTATCGTTGCCCGCGAAGTGGCCGATGACCGGAAGCTGAATATGTTGCTTGAGAAAAGGTTCGTCTTTCTCTCCGCAAAAACAATCGACGTCACCGAAGAGGTTATCGCACGGCTGGATAAACGTTTACCGAAGCTCACTGTGAACCTGGTCGAGACTAATCAGGACGCCGGCAAGGGTAAAAACTAGGCATGCCACCGGATCCCCGATTTTTTCCCGTAGAAGGGCCGTTATCTGTCGAGAGACTTGCGGGAATCGCGGATGCAGAGATCGTGGGGCCGGAAGGCGCAGCCGAGCGCTTGTTTTCGGCTGTTGCAGCGCTGGATGAGGCCGATGCGAACTCCGTAAGCTTTCTCGATAATAAGGCCTATGTCGAGCAATACCGGCAGACTGAAGCCGGGTGCTGCATCGTGGCTTCGAAATTTGTCGCCGATGCGCCTGGGGGTATGATCTGTCTGGTCACGGAAACTCCTTATCTTGCGTATGCGCGGATTGCAGAGGTTTTCTATCCGGGGAGCGAAGATTTTTACTGTCCGACCGGTTCGGACCCGGTGGTTCATCCATCAGCAAGTGTCGGTACCGGGACCATAGTTGGCGCTGGCACAGTCGTTGGCCCCGATGTGGAAATTGGAACTGATTGTCGGATCGGACCGAATGTCTATATCGGCAGCGGGGTTCGGATTGGTGACCACTGCACGATCGGCCCGCAGGTGTCGGTTCGTTTTGCGATTATTGGGGACCATGTCTCTTTGTTCGCTGGCGTTCGGATCGGAGAACCTGGATTCGGATTTGCCGTGTCGCCTGTCGGTGCTGTGACTGTACCTCAACTCGGTCGTGTTCTGATCGAAGATTACGTGGAGGTGGGCGCAAATACGACCATCGACCGCGGGGCAGGGCCGGATACCGTTATTGGCGCAGGGACGAGGATTGATAATCTGGTGCAGATCGGGCACAACGTGAGGATTGGTAAAGGCTGCATAATTGTCGCGCAGACCGGTATTGCGGGCAGTTGTGTAATCGGGAACGGTGTTCAGTTGGGTGGACAGGTTGGTCTGGCCGGACATCTGAATATTGGCGATGGGGTGCGTATTGCGGCCCAGTCGGGCGTTCATCGGGACGTTGAGGCGGGATTAACAATTGGCGGGTCTCCGGCTTTACCGATACGAGAGTATTTCAGGCGTCTGACTATCGTTGCGCGACTAGCAGGAGAAAAAGGAAGGTAGAATGGATACTGTGGAAACAACTGGCCAGTTGGATCTGATCGATATCAACCGGATCATGGAACTGATCCCACATCGCTACCCTTTCCTGATGATAGAGCGGGTTATCGATATTGTGCCGGGCGTGAAGGCAACCGGCGTAAAGAATGTTTCCATCAACGAACCCTATTTTGCCGGCCATTTCCCTGAGAAACCGGTCATGCCGGGTGTGCTTATTATTGAAGCAATGGCTCAGACGGCGGCGGTTCTGGTTGTTCATACGCTCGGTAAAGAGGCTGAAGGAAAACTGGTTTATTTCATGTCGGTTGACGGTGCCCGTTTTAGGAAGCCCGTGGAGCCTGGCGATCAAATTCATGTCGAGGTTGTTAAGCAGCGGTCACGCGGGAACGTCTGGAAATTTGCCGGCCGCGCAATGGTTGGCGACACATTGGTCGCGGAAGCCACTTACGCCGCCATGATTATGACCGATTGAGAGTTTAATGCCCCAAATACACCCCACCGCGATCGTAGACACATCGGCAGAGATAGGCGACGGCGTCGAAATCGGTCCCTATAGCGTTGTGGGGCCCGATGTCAAAATCGGCGACGGAACGGCTTTGCTCTCCCATGTTGTGCTCGAGGGGCGAACAACCCTGGGGCCCAATTGCCGTATTTATCCCTTCGCGTCGATCGGCCATCAGCCGCAGGATATGAAGTACCATGGGGAGCCCTCGACCCTGAAAATCGGCGCAAATAATATATTTCGCGAACATGTGACGGTGAATCCCGGCACGGAAGGCGGTGGCATGGTGACCGCCATCGGAAATAACTGCCTGTTTATGGTCGGTGCACATGTTGCGCATGATTGTATGGTCGGTAATCACGTTATCATGGCGAACAATGCCACTCTTGCCGGGCATGTTTTTGTGGATGATTACGCGATTATCGGCGGTTTATCGGCTATCCACCAATTTTGTCGAATTGGTCGTCACGCGATGGTCGGTGGTATGTCCGGTGTTGAGAGCGATGTGATCCCATACGGCTCCGTCATGGGGGATCGTGCGCGCTTAAGTGGACTGAACATCGTTGGCCTAAAGCGGCGGGGGTTTTCGCGTTCTGACGTGACCGCGCTGCGTAAAGCATATCGTTTGATGTTTGCGGAAGAGGGCACGTTGGCCGAGCGGCTTGATGACGTGCATGAAAGCTTCAACGAGCATGAAGCGATTATGGAAATTCTGGACTTTCTGCGGTCAGATTCCAGCCGGGCTATCTGTCAGCCAAAAGCCGAGCAAGGTGCGTAAGCTTGGTATAATTGCGGGCGCCGGTGCGCTGCCCGGACAGATACTCTCCGCCTGCCGGGACACCGGACGGCCCCATTTTGTTCTTGCCTTTGAAGGAAGCGCTGACCCGGCACCCTTGGCCGATGCGCCGTTGGAGTGGATACGCATATCCAGCCTGAGCCGCGCCATGGACATAGCTCACCGTGAAAACATCGAAGAACTGGTTCTGGTCGGTGGAATCCAGCGTCCCTCCATGCTCGATCTCCTGCGCGATGTCAGGTCTGCAAAGTTCCTCGCCAAGGTCGGCACGCGAATGCTGGGTGACGACAATCTGTTATCGGCTGTGGCGCGCGAAATCGAAGAGTCCGAGGGTTTTGATATCATCGGTCCGGAAGCCGTTCTTGAAGATATTCTTGCGCGATCTGGCTGCTATGGAGCGATAGAGCCCGGCGCTGATGATAAAGCTGATATTGAGCGCGGGATCGATGCCGCCAAGGTCCTGGGCGGTCTGGATATCGGTCAGGCGGCTATTGTGCAGAATGGAAGAATACTTGGCGTTGAAGGCGCCGAGGGGACGGACCGTTTAATTGAGCGATGCGCCGAGTTTGTGATCAAGGAAGAGCCTGGCGGTGTGCTGGTGAAGGCGCCGAAGCCATCACAGGAGCGCCGTATTGACCTTCCGGCCGTCGGCCTTTCGACAATGCAAAAAATTATCGATGCCGGTTTGCGTGGTATTGCCGTTGAGACCGGTGGTGTACTTGTGGTCGACCGTCAGGAAATGACAGATGCAGCTGACCGGGCGGGCGTGTATTTCTTCGGTTTCGAACCCGCCGTCTTCGGCAATAATCACTGACCGGCGCGCGGATGACCAAAAGCGACGATGCTCCTTTGATCTGGCTGATTGCCGGTGAACCATCAGGTGATCTGATCGGCGCACGGCTTATAGAGGCGCTAAAGGCACTGACAGGTGATCGGATTCGGGTCACGGGGATCGGGGGCGAAGCAATGGAGGCGGCGGGGCTTCAAAGTCGATTCCCCATTTCCGATATCGCGGTGATGGGGCTTATTGAAATCATCCCGCGTATCCCCCTTATAAAACGGCGGATGCGGGAGACTATTGCGCAGATAGAAGTCGATAAACCGGCAATCGTTGTGTCGATCGATGTCCCGGGTTTTTGCTATGACGTTTGGAAAGGTCTGCGCGGTTCGGGCATTCCGCTTGTGCATTATGTTGCCCCGACAGTCTGGGCATGGCGGCCGGACCGGGCTCAGAAGTTTGCGCGAGAACTCGACCACCTGATGGCGCTTCTACCCTTTGAGCCACCATATTTCGAAAAAGAGGGACTGGATTGCACATTCGTGGGACATCCAGTTCTGGAGGGGGGCGCTGACCAGGGTAACGGGGTCGACTTCAG
Organism: uncultured Alphaproteobacteria bacterium; assembly: GCA_905479125.1. GTDB lineage: Bacteria > Pseudomonadota > Alphaproteobacteria > MPNO01 > UBA830 > CAXBCP01. Next base: position 7,329 of record CAJQLI010000351.1, read on the forward strand.
GGAGACGCATGGGATCGGACCGGCAGAGACGGCGATCTGCGTACTGCCGGGTAGCCGGAGGGGTGAACTCAAACGCCTCGCGGAGGTATTCAGGCAGTCAGCGGTCGAGATCGTAAAGAAACATCCGGATGCCGTATTTGTATTTCCGACGGTGTCTTATTTACGCGAACGGGTCAGCGAACTTGCTGAGAGCTGGCCGGGACGTACGGTTGTCGTGAGTTCAATAACCGAAAAATTCGATGCAATGCAGGCCTGTAACGTCGCCATGGCCGCATCGGGGACGGTGTCTCTTGAACTTGCAATGGCCCGGGTGCCCCACCTGGTGGCCTATCGGATGAACGCGCTCACGGTCTGGATTGTTAAGTTGCTTTACGGTGTGGACCAAAAATACGCCAATCTTGTGAATATCCTGCTCGACCGCGAAATTATCCCGGAATTCATTCAGGAACGATGCCGTAGTGACCTGATAGCGGGGAAGATATGCGAATTGCTCGACGATCACGCTGTTCGGGAAGAGCAGTTGAAATTCACGGAGAACGCGCTTTCAACGCTTCGTCCGGAGAGCGGCTTGCCAAGCGATGCGGCGGCATCGGTGGTAGTGTCGTTACTTGACGCTTTACATCAACCCGATTCAGAGAAGAGGTAATCTATCATGACATCCGAAACATCCGGTTTCAGACTGCTGCACACGATGCTCCGTGTGAAGGACGCCGAAAAATCGATTGATTTTTATTCTCGTCACCTCGGGATGAAAGTGCTGCGGAACAAGGATTTTCCTGGCGGGAAGTTCACGAATATTTTTATGGGATATGGTGACGAGACTGATCACACCGTGCTGGAACTTACCCATAACTGGGATCAGGAAGAGCCTTATACCCATGGGTCCGGGTTCGGACATTTGGCCGTTGCAGTGCCCGATATTTATGGCGCCTGTGAACAGATGGCGAAAGAAGGCGTCAGCATTCCGCGTCCGCCGGGACCGATGCTGCATGGGACGACCGTTATTGCCTTTATCGAAGATCCGGATGGCTACAAGATCGAACTGATAGAACGCGCCTGAACATCTCGTTTTCGATCAATAAAAAAAGCCCCGCATTTCTGCGGGGCTTTTTGATTGGTCTCTGACCTGGTTCAGCGTTTGTCGAGCGCCACAAAATCGCGCTGTGTTTCGCCGATATAGAGCTGACGCGGCCGGCCGATTTTCTGTGAAGGGTCCTCGATCATCTCGTTCCACTGTGATACCCAGCCGACGGTGCGGGCAACAGCAAAGAGCACCGTGAACATCGATTCCGGGATGCCGATGGCCCGGAAAATGATACCGGAATAGAAATCGACGTTCGGGTACAGCTTGCGTTCGACGAAATACTCGTCTTCGAGCGCGATGCGTTCGAGCTCCATCGCAAGTTTGAGCAAGGGCTCGTCTTCCATACCGAGTTCGCCCAGAACTTCGTGACATGTTTCGCGCATCAGTGTCGCGCGCGGGTCGAAGTTCTTGTAAACGCGATGGCCGAAACCCATCAGACGGAAGGGGTCATCCTTGTCTTTGGCCTTTTTGACATATTCATCGATGTTATCGACGCTGCCGATTTCGTGCAGCATGCTCAACACAGCCTCGTTGGCGCCGCCATGGGCAGGTCCCCAAAGGCTGGCGATACCGGCTGCGATGCAGGCAAAGGGGTTGGCGCCCGACGAACCGGCAAGGCGTACTGTCGACGTCGATGCATTCTGCTCGTGATCCGCATGGAGCGTCAGGATCCGGTCCATCGCTTTTGCGATAATCGGGCTGACTTTATATTCCTCGCACGGTGTCGCAAACATCATGTGCAGGAAGTCTTCCGCATATGTCAGGTCGTTGCGCGGATAGATGAAAGGCTGACCGAGCGAATATTTATACGCCCAGGCGGCGATCGTCGGCATCTTTGCGACGAGGCGGTACGAGGCGATCTCGCGCTGACGCGGATCAGAAATATCCGTGGAGTCATGATAGAAGGCCGAAAGCGCTCCGACGACACCACACATGATGGCCATCGGATGGGCATCACGGCGGAAACCGCTATAGAAATGGTTCAGCTGTTCGTGGACCATCGTGTGGTAGGTGATGTCGTTGACGAACTTGCTCTTTTCTTCCGCGTCGGGGAGTTCACCCTTCAGGAGAAGATAGGAGACTTCGGGAAAATCGCAGTGCTTGGCAAGCTGGTCGATCGGGTATCCACGATAAAGCAGGATGCCGGCGTCACCATCGATATAGGTGATCTTGGAATCGCAGCTGCCTGTCGCCATAAAGCCTGGATCGAACGTGAAGTAGTCGAGTTCCGAATAGAGTTTCCGGATATCGATTACTTTGGGGCCGACGGTGCCTTCCATCAGCGGTAAGTTAAGTTCACGTCCCGATGAATGATCGATCAGCGTGACGCTGTCTTTCGGGGCGTTGCTTCCGGTTTCCTGACTCATGTCGGTATCCCTCTTCGTCAATTTTTTAGGTGTATCCTGTGGGCCAGTGCGGAACCGGCCGATTTGATGGGCGGAAAATAGCTCTTTAACCAAGTTTAATCAAACGTTGCACTGCACAATAATTTATCGTGGTGCGACGGCATCTTCGATGCGGCCCAGAGCTTCGTTCTTGCCCAAAACTGCAGCGACTTCAAAAATACCAGGAGAAACATTCGATCCCGTTAACGCGGCACGGAGAGGTTGCGCGATCATGCCAAGCTTGAGGTTGTATGCTTCTGCATGTGCTTTGACCGTGGATTCAACCGATTCCTGGTCCCACGTATCGAGCTCCGCGAGCGGGCCCCTGATATCGGCGAGACGCGCTTTTGCATCATCGTCGAGCATTTTAGCCGCTTTGTCGGTATAGGCGAGCGGGCGGTCGAGGCAATAAAACATCGATAAATCAACGAGTTGTGGGATGGTGTCCGCACGGGACTTCAGAGAGTCCATACCATTGACAAGGCGCTGCCGCACAGTATCAGAAACCGGTTTACCCAGGGCGGCCTCGATGCCGGGCAGGGCGAGAGCGATCAGCCTGTCATTACTGCTCTCGTCGATATATTTCGCATTCAGGCTGGAAAGTTTGTCGTAATCGAAGCGCGTGGCACCTTTGTTAACGTCGATAATGTCAAACCACGCAGTAGCCTGTTCCATCGAAAAAATTTCGTCATCCCCATGGCTCCAGCCCAGGCGGCAGAGATAGTTGAGGACAGCTTCCGGGAGGTAGCCCATATCGCGATAGGCATCGACGCCAAGCGCACCGTGACGTTTCGATAATTTGGCGCCGTCGGGCCCATGGATCAGTGGAATATGGGCATAAACCGGGGCATCCCAGCCAAGCGCGTTGAATATCTGAGTCTGACGGAAAGCATTCGTCAGGTGGTCATCGCCCCTGATTGCATGGGTGACGCCCATATCATGGTCATCGACAACGACAGAGAGCATATAGGTCGGAGTACCGTCCGCCCGCAGCATGATCAGGTCGTCGAGCTCGGTATTGCCAACCGTAACGGTCCCCTGAACAGCGTCTTCGATGACTGTTTCGCCGGTCTGCGGTGCCTTGAAGCGGATAACGGGATCAATGCCGGCGGGAGCATCTGCCGGATCGCGGTCGCGCCATGTGCCGTCATAGCGCATGGAGCGCTTTTCGGCCTTGGCTTTTTCGCGCATCTCGGCAAGTTCGTCCGGTGAGCAGTAACAGCGATAGGCGGCGCCGCTATCGATGAGCTGCTGGACGATTTCGGCATGACGTTCGCGGCGCGCGAATTGATAAACCGGCGCTTCATCGGACTCGAGCCCCAGCCAAGAGAGCCCATCGAGAATAGCCTCAATGGCTTCAGGCGTTGACCGCTTGCGGTCGGTGTCTTCTATACGAAGAAGATATTTGCCACCGGTATGGCGGGCATACAGCCAGTTGAACAGGGCGGTTCTAGCGCCGCCGATGTGTAAGAAGCCCGTCGGGGACGGGGCAAAACGTGTGACAACGTTCATGCGCGGTTCGCTCTTGGATCGGTGAATGGTTATGCGCGCGGGGTTTAACACATATCGATCACTTGCGGTACACTCTGACGGTTCGAGAGATCGTGGGTGATTCCATGGCACCGATAACGGCACAGATACGGGGGAATGCGGCGCTATTTGCGTCGTCGTTGCGTCTGCGTCTGGCTTCAGGGCGGGCAACGCATTCAGGCAACCGAAACCAGGGGCGGCTGGCCCTGTGGACACCGGTTCTTTTCGCCGCTGGGATCGGCGGATATTTCACATTGCCCCTAGAGCCCTCTCTCTGGTGGGGTATAGCGGCTCTGTCGGCCTCGGGGCTTGGTGCTTTCAGTCTTCACAGGCGCCGGGGCAGCGCATTTTTCGCGATGCTCGCATCGCTGATTATTGCGGCAGGATTCACGACAGTGCAGGTCCACAATGCGGCAGTAATGGCCCCGGTGCTAGAGCGCAAGATCGGTCCGGTTGCCGTTTCGGGCAGGGTGATCAGGGTTGAGCCATCAGAAAAAGGGTATCGGCTGACCCTTGATCAGATTGCAATCGACAGGCTTGGCCCGGACCAAATACCGGGACGATTGCGGATCTCCGTCCGCTCGCAGAGGGGTCCGCCAAACCCGGGAGACAATGTTTCTGGCCGGGCGATCCTGCAACCGCCGCCGTCTCCATCTTTACCGGGCGGGTATGATTTTGCCCGAAAGGCCTGGTTCGAGCGGATCGGCGCGGTCGGTTTTGCACTTGGCGGTATGACGATTTCGGAAAATCCGGCCTCTACCTCCTGGCGGATAAGGCTTGCGGAGCTTCGTCTCACCCTGACGCAGCGAATTGCGGCAGGGATCGGCGACCGCGACGGAATCGGGCCGGTTGCAACGGCTCTGATGACCGGCGAACGGAGGTCAATTCCCGAGGAAACGCTCGCAAATATGCGGGATTCCGGGTTGGCGCATCTGCTGGCGATCTCCGGGCTGCATATCGGGCTTGTTGCCGGGCTGCTTTTCTTTGCCGTGCGTCTTGGCCTGGCGATGATTGAACCGGTTGCTCTGCGTTATCCGATCAAGAAGGTTGCTGCATTGGGGGCGATCCTCGGCGCGTTTGCCTATCTGCTGATCTCCGGCGCGACGATCCCGACGCAACGGGCCTTCCTGATGGTGTCGATTGTGATGCTGGCCGTGATGATCGACCGGACCGCGATTTCAATGCGTCTGGTCGCGCTATCGGCGATGGCGGTTTTGCTGGCGGCTCCAGAAAGCCTGCTTTCCGCGAGTTTCCAGATGTCTTTCGCTGCAGTGGTCGGGCTGGTTGCCATCTATGAGGTCACCGCGTCGCGGATGTCCGCGATGCGTCAGCGTGGTGGCATATTCGGCTCTCGTATCGGGCTGTTCATCGTGGCGACGCTTTTGACGACGCTGGTGGCCAGTCTCGCGACCGCGCCGTTTGCGATCTATCATTTCAACCGTATCGCCCTTTACGTCTGATGGCCAACCTTGTCGCCGTGCCGGTGATGGCGATGTGGATTATGCCGCTCGGGATCATCAGTTTTCTTCTGATGCCGGCGGGATTGGAAAGCCTGGCGCTGGTGCCGATGGGATAGGGCATA
>CAJQLI010000352.1 GCA_905479125.1 uncultured Alphaproteobacteria bacterium
ACCTCGGGTTTCTTGTCGGCTGTTTGTATTGCCCGAGGCTGATCTACGGTGTTGGTCATATTCGGACCTATGCGGCACTGACGGCGATAGCGTCGGCGGCGACGCTCGCCCATATGCTCCAGGTTGATCCGATCACGTGGGGCGTTTTGCGGATGATCGTCGGTTTCTGTCTGGCCGGGCTCTATATGACGATCGAGAGCTGGTTGAACGGGAAAGCGAGTAGCGACTCGCGTGGACGGATATTCGCGATCTATATGATGGTCAATCTTGGCGCTCTTGGTTTCGGTCAGTTGCTGTTGCTGACGACCGATTCAAAGTCGTTTGCTTTGTTTGCGGCGACGTCGATGCTGATTTCCCTCGCGGCGGTGCCCATTTCACTCGCGAGCATTTCTCCACCTGAGTTCGGCGTGTCAAAACCGATCCGGCTCGGTGCTTTATGGCGCCTGTCACCGCTTGCGCTGATCGCCTGCGGCGGAATAGGGGTCGCCCAAGGCGCGTTCTGGGCGTTGACCCCCGTCTTTACGCTTGATGCGGGTTTCTCCGAGAACGGGACGGCGTTGTTCATGGCCCTGACCGTGTTCGGCGGCCTGGCACTTCAGTGGCCCATCGGCTGGATATCGGATCGCTGGGATAGGCGATCACTTATTCTGGTGATATGCGCGCTGACGGCCATCGTCGCGGCCGCCGCGACATATGCCGGTGAACGGCAGTGGACGATGGCGCTCTTTGGTGTGGGCGTGTTGTATGGCGGGTTGTCGTTCACTGTTTACGCGTTGTCCGTTTCACATGCGAATGATCACGCAGATATGGACGGAATCGTCTCGCTGAGCGCACGGCTTTTGCTTGTATATGCAATCGGCGCCGTTGCGGGACCCGTTTTGTGCGGCTGGGTTATCGGCCTAACGTCTCCCAGTGCGCTGTTTTCGTTTATCGCGGCTGTATTTCTGCTGTTATGCGCTTTCGGGATATGGCGCCAGACTCGGCGACCGCCAGTGCCGCTCGAGGAACAGGCACCATTCGTGCCGATGTCGCGTGCCGGGTCTTTTTCCGGCGAGCTCGATCCGCGCCACACCGACGAGACGCCTTAGTCACCTTTCGGCAAACGGTTACGCCAGTGTACTGGAGCTGACTATAATGGCGATCCAGGAAAGCCAATAAGCGCCAAAGAGCGCTGATGAGCGGGAGGATAACGGATAAGATGCAGACCGTCTGGGATCACGTACGGCTGGCCGCCGCGCGGACGCCGGATCATCCGGCTATAGTAGACGACCGGACCGATCGGCGGTTGACGTTCTCTGAACTGATCGCCGAGGTGGAGGCCATGGCGGCTGGATTCGCCATAGCGGGCATTGCCGATGGCAACCGGGTCGCCACGATGTTGCCGAATGTATTGGAACACGCGATCGCTATTCTTGCCCTGCATCGGCTGGGGGCGGTGGTCTGCATGATCAATCCGCGTCTGAAACCGGATGAGGCCGCGGCGCTGATCGGGGATGGAGAGATTACCGGTCTGGTCTGTCTGGCCGATGAGACGATTATCACGGCTGCACGCGGTGCACTGCCGTCAGCTGCGCCGGTATTCACGTTCGGCGGGACCGTGGGCGATACACGGGATCTCGAAGCCTGCCGAGGCGCAGCGGACAGCCTGGCCCCATGGCAGGCCCCGGCCGCGGATGCGTTGGCCTTCGTGATGTATACGTCCGGCACGACCGGGTTACCGAAGGGGGTGATGATCCCGCACGGGGCAAGCGACGGGCGCGTATTATTCGTTCCCGTGCAATGCGGTTTGCGTCATGGCACCCACAATCGGGCGCTTGGGCTGATGCCCCTGTTCCACGCCGTTGGTTTTCATGCCTGTTTTGTGGCCACCCTGTCGATGAACGGTACCTACTATGTTCATTCCGCCTTCGACCCGGTCGCGGCGCATGCTGTGATCCGCGATAATGCGATTACCTACCTTTTCGGTGCGCCGGCGCATTTTCACGCTTTGCTCGCCGTGCCGGGGTTCGATCCCGTCGATGTAGGATCGGTCGAAACCCTGGCCTATGCGGGGGCGGCGATGCCGGGCCCGTTACTTGAAAGGGTCGATGCCGCGTTTTCAGCCGCCCGCATGACCAACATCTATGGAACGACGGAAACGATGAACGCGCTCTACCTGCCTGACCCGGTAGGTTGGCCGACCCGCTACCGGCCCGGTTTCTATTCAAATATTCGCGTCGGGCGGATTGGCGGTTCCGTAGAGGATATCTGCGAGATTGGCGAGGAAGGCGAATTGCTGGTCGATGCGACGGCGGATGCAACGTTTCTCGGATATCTCAACCGGCCCGATGCCACCGCGGAAAAGCTGGCGGATGGCTGGTACCGGACCGGCGATATTGTCGCCCGTCGCGTGGATGGAGATCTCGACCTGCGCGGGCGGGTTGACGACATGGTGGTGTCGGGCGGTGAGAACATCCATCCGGAAGAAGTCGAGGCCGTTCTGATGCAGCACGAGGCCGTCACCGAAGCCGCCATTATCGGCATGCCCGACGATCAATGGACCGAGCGCGTGGTCGCCTGCGTGGTGGCAAAAGGGGCCGATGCCGCGGCTCTGGATGCGTGGTGTCAGGACTCCACGCTCGCGAATTACAAGCGCCCGCGGGACTACGTGTTCCTTGATGTGCTGCCGCGCAATGCTGCAAACAAGGTGCTGCGCCGGGAGCTTAAATTACGGGCAGCAGAGGTTCTGAAAGACTGAGTTTGCGCCGGGGGTGATCGGTTTTGCCGGTCGTGGCATAATTGATGCAACGAAATGGCGCAAAGTAAGACCATAAACAGGAAACGCCGCCGTTTCGGACATCGCAATGCGGACAGAGTTTCGCATTTGCCGAAAAAAGGTGAGGAATCATGAGAACAAATATCGCAACAGCGTTGACCGCGGCCGCGCTGGGTACGACCCTGTTCGCTGCCGGACCGGCAGCAGCAGCCGATCCGTTCTATAAAGGCAAGACGATCCAGTTTCAGGTAGGCTCGGGGCAGGGTGGCACCTATAGCGTCTATGCACGCGGGCTTATTCCCTATCTGCAAAAATACCTGGCCGGCAACCCGACCATTGTGCCGCAGTTCAATCCTCGCGGCGGCGGACGCCAGGTCGCGGCATTCGTGTCGAATGCGGCGCCGAAGGACGGCACGGTAATGAGCATGGTGCAGCAGAACGTGCCGGTCTATTTCGTGCTGAACCCGAAGGGCATCAAGTTCGATGTTTCCAAGTGGCAATGGGTTGGCCGTATCGCGACCGCCGGCAGCGCCGTCGGCGTGTTGCACAAGGCACCGGCGACAACGTGGGCCCAGATGTCCCAAAAAGAAATCGTCATGGGAGCGACCGGCACCAGCTCGGAAACCTTCATGACACCGACGATGGCGAACAAGATGCTCGGCACCAAGTTCAAGATCGTGAAGGGTTATCGTGGTTCGCGCCCGCTGTTCAAAGCGATTGAATCGGGCGAAATCCACGCATTTGCGCTGAGCTACAAGTCCTGGAATTCCATGCGCCCGGACTGGGGTAAAACCGGCCAGGTCAAATACGTGATGCAGACCGGGCTGGAACCAGACCCCGCCCTCGGCAACGTGCCGATGATGTGGAAGCAGGGCAAGACCGAGCTGGATCGTCAGGCGATGAAACTGGCAGCATCGTCCGAGCTTATGGGGCGGGCGATTTGGTTTCCGGCGGGCGTGCCGCAGGCACGTGTCGAGGAAATGCGGGTGGCTTTTACCAAGGCGATTGCTGATCCGGGGTTCGCGGCGGACATGGCCAAGAGCGATTTGCCGCTCCACCCGGCAACGGGTGCGTCACTTCAGAAGAGCGCAGAGGCTCTGTTCAATACAGACCCCAAGGTGGTTGCCCACGCCAAGGCAGCACTCGGTTACAAGTAACCGCTTCTCCCTTCGGGGGTGAGAGACAACCCCGTCCGCGGAAACGCGGGCGGGGTTTTTATTTGCTGTTGATCAGGTGCTCGAAAACGCAGGCCTGATCCTGTCCGGTGTGCCCCGCATCGACGGCGGCCTCGTACCAGGCCCGCGTGACATCGAGCAGTGGCGTTGCGCCTTGAGGACCGGAGGTGTCGTGCACCCGTGAAAGACCCCGCAGGTATCCTTCAAGCGAGCCTCCGCCGGATGTGTAATCCCGCTTTGCCATCAGCGCGCCGCGCATCTCGAACATGGCGGAAGATGCGGGGCTGCCCGAGATCGCGTCATATACCGCCGCGATGTCGCCACCTTCGCGGGCGGCAATGGCAAGCCCTTCGGCAGCGGCGAGGTTATGGATCGCGACCAGTGCGGTGGCGACGGATTTCGTTGCCGCACCGGCACCGATATCTCCGACCCATGTTGCGCGGGGGCAGATTGTTTCCAGTACATCGTTGATGCTGTCGGCGGTGGCGCGATCGCCCGACACGAAAAATGCACCGCGGCCTGCTTTAAGCATTCCCGGTGTCCCGCTGACGGGACAATCCAGCATAACGCCCCCGGCTCTGGCGATTGCCTTGGCATGAGCCCGCTTGTCCTCTGGGGGCAGGGATGTGGTCTCAACGACGATTTGCCCGGGTTTGAGGGCCTGCAGAATGCCGTCGGGGCGTACCAGTGCATCGTGAACCGCGTTGTTATCCGGGAGGCAGGTGAAAACGATATCCGATGCCGCGACGACCTCCGCCGGAGAGACAGCGGCAATGCCGCCGGCGGTGACAAACGCGTCCATCGCGCTGCGACGATAGCCGGTGACGGTGTATCCGGCGGCAATGAGGTTCTGCGCCATAGCGAACCCCATGCGGCCGACGCCGATTATGCCGATTTTTTTCGTCATCGATTGTTTCCCATTGGTTCGCAATCGTTATTCCCGCGAAGGCGGAACGCGCTGCGGGGCAGTTCCCATTGTCAGCAACGCCGCGCTTTTGCAATGGCGTCAAACGACGGGATAGAGAGAAAAGCCTATGCTGCATCCTTGCCGAAGATATCGGTCAACCGGGCGCCTTCGTAAAAGGTTTTTTGGAAAGCAGGGCGTTGCGCGTAACGCTCGTACCAGGCTTTGAGGGCTGGGCGGTCGAAAATCATGTCGCCGAGGCCGAGGTCGATCATGCGGTCGACCGTCGGCATGTAGGCTGGGTCAACGATGGTCAGCATCTCGCCCATGATCCAGTCCTTGCCATGGGCTTCCAGGGCGTCCGCTACGCGCTGGGCGGCGCTGTCCAGCCGGTCGATTGCTTCGGCGGTTTCCTCGGCGCTGAAACCGGTCTTGTTCATGCGCTGGTAGAAATGTTTCCGGACCGGGTGTGCTTCCGCCATCTGCTGGTAGGCGTCATCCGCCATGTTTTCATAGCGCTTGGCAAGGTGCTTGTTGAAAGACGGCACGCGGATCGCCGGGGTCGGCACTTCTTCGAGATAGCGCAGCCATTTTCGCATATGAGCCCGCTTGACCGGGTTGTCGGGCGACATGCCGTGATCCGTATAAACATCTTCGAGGTATTCGAGGATCACCGAGGAATCGATGATTACGTCATCCCCGTCTGTCAGGGTCGGTACCACCCCGTTGGGGTTTAGTTTCAGGTACCAGTCGCTCAGATGCTCCCGGTTTTTATGGTCGACATGGCGCTCCTCGAACGGAATAGCTTTCTCCCAGAGCGCAAGACGCACTTTCTGGCTGCAAGTTGATTGCGGAAAGCAGTACAGCGTGATCTTGGCCATGTTTCGTTCTCCCTGTTTGTAGATTTCTCGCGCCGACCTGAAGGCAAGTCAACGGGTGTTTATCCCGCCAGGAAATCCCGAAACCGTCGCGCTACTTCCGGTGGTTTTACGGTCGGGCGTCCGAGCTCTTTCAGAGAGCCCGGTTGGATGCGCATATGGACCAGGTGAGGGCCGTCCGATGCCAGAGCGGCGGTATAGGCCTTTGCCAACCCG
>CAJQLI010000353.1 GCA_905479125.1 uncultured Alphaproteobacteria bacterium
GCAGCTTAAGTACGTCCTCGTCTGAATGACGTTTCCGAGCCATCACATCCCCCTTCAGTCTCTAAAAATAGTGGCCCAGTTTTAGGGGGGAAGGACAGTCCCAAATGTTTTGATGACGGACAATCTTCGGTACCGGCAAATAGAATCAGAAGTAGGTAGATGCAGACGGCTTGATATGGGCCGCTAAGCACCACCTACCCCTTCTCCCATTAAAATAATGAAGTGTCTATTCTCCCCAATAAATCCAAATTTCCCCCCGGCATGCAGACAGACCACTAATCAGTTCATAGAGAGTCGGAGGGGGGGATTATTGTGACGGCAAAACTGTCACACAGTTTGTCACACAGAATTAGCTCAAACGTCACACAAGCCAAATTTTGGTATCTGCAACTTGTTGTTATATTTACACTATTGTCGCCTGAAAATTCTGGCGACCCCAACGGGATTCGCCACCATGAAACGAAAAAGCCCTAGAAAGGCCACATTTCTGCCTTTTTAAAACCTATTTTGTCACACAGATTGTCACACATAATGACTGTCAGACACAAAAACTATGATCTGCTATGCCGAAACGGCAATTGGCATATCAACAAAAGATTACCAGACGGTTCTGGCCACTTGCGCAGATCGCTGGGCACCTCTGATGTCATTGAAGCAAGAATAAAACGCGACGAATTTTTAAAAAAATGGGACGAGGTAGCAGCTCAGGCTGACAAACATAAATCGGTTGTCTATATGCGTAAGCAGTACCTCTCGACCTTTGACGAAGAGCAGCGCTCGTTGCTCGAAGATGACATCATCGAAGAAAGCGAGGCGATCGCAACCAAACTGGGCGTCTGGGAATTAATCAAAGGCCCTACTCCGTCCAGCCATCTCAACGAAAAAGAGAAAAAACCTATTCGCTTTTGGGAGACAGCCACAGGACGTCTAACACCCTTCATGGAGCTAGCGCCCAGTTGGCTCCAGTCACTCGATAATAAGAAAACTCGTTCCGACTACAAACGCGCGATCATGTTGTTGAGTAAAAATTTTGTCGCAACAGAAGAAGTCACCTGGGACAAAGCGAGAGCATATCTGCGCTATATTCAGGAGGAAGAAGATGTCTCAGGAGCCACTGTCCGTAAGTGGGTGTCGGGTTATGTAAGTTTCTGGAACTTCTACGACAAGGACACCGCAGTCTGGAAACACCATAAAATCAGCAAAGCAAAAACAATCGACAAACGCCCGTGGAGCGCAGAGGAGACCGCTAAGCTCTATAGCGAGCTTGTTAGACGGGATCACTGGCTCCAGCATCCCGTCTGGATCGCTGCTCACACCGGCGCTCGCATGGGCGCCATCTGCGGTCTTAGTTACAACCCAGAACAACAGACAGTCACAATGCCGGCGCTGAAGACCGAAACCCGTGACCGGGTAATCCCGGCGCACCCGGCTATTGTCCGAAGTCTGGAATATTGGGTGGCACACCCCAAGACAAAGAGCAGTGTCTCAGGGCGCTTCGGTGAATTTAAAAAAGCGTTGGGTTACGGAAAAGAGACTGATTTTCACAGCATCCGCCGCACATTCTGCACAGAGCTGGAAAATCTGGGCTGTCCCGAAGCCGTTACGGCCGACATCGTAGGCCATAAAAAGTGACCTTGCCCCCTTTATTCCCCCGTTTATGAGTAGAATCTGTTCTGGTTATGGTCCTGATCGGACCGGGTTGTAAACTCCTTCGGTGTGAGCCCGTCGAGGCTCGTATGCGGTCTGTGGTTGTTATAGTCGTGACGCCAGCGCGCGATGATCTGCCTTGCATGGCCGTAACTCCTGAACAGATGCTCGTTCAGGCACTCGTCTCTCAGCCGACCGTTGAATGATTCAACGAAGCCGTTCTGCATCGGTTTACCCGGCGCAATATAGTGCCACTCGACGCTGCGCTCCTCCTGCCATTGAAGAATGGCGTTCGACGTCAGCTCGGTGCCGTTATCGCTGACCACCATGCAGGGATACCCACGAACGCCGGCAATCCGGTCGAGTTCCCGTGCAACGCGGACGCCCGAGATCGAGTTGTCCGCCACTGTTGCCAGGCACTCGCGTGAGAAGTCGTCAATCACACACAGGATCCGGAACCGCCTGCCATCGATCAGGGAGTCCGAGACGAAGTCCAGGCTCCAGCGCTGGTTCGTACCTTGCGGGATCGTCATCGGAGCCCGTGTCCCCAGCGACCGCTTGCGTCCGCCACGTTTGCGCACGGTGAGCCGTTCTTCCTTGTAGAGCCGGTACAGCTTCTTGTGGTTCACCTCTATCCCCTCGCGCCGCAGCAGAATATGCAGCCGGCGATAGCCGAAGCGGCGACGCTCCGATGCCAGTTCCCGCAGGCGTTCGCGGAGCGCCTCGTCAGCAGGTCGGCGCGACGCATAGCGATACGTCTTCCGGTCCAGACCGACCAGGGAACACGCCCGGCGCTGCGAGTAGCCTTTGTCTGTGATCGCCCAGTTCACGGCGCTTCTCCTCGAACCGGGCGTCAGAAGTTTTTTCCGAGCATCTCTTTCAGCGTAGACACATCCATCACCGATTCCGCCAGAAGCTTCTTCAGCTTCGCATTCTCGACCTCCAGCGCCTTCAGCTTCTTCGCATCCGACACGTCCATGCCGCCATACTTCGAACGCCAGTTGTAAAAGGTAGCATCGCTAATACCGTGCTTGCGGCAAAGCTCAGCTGCAGACAGCCCTGCCTGATGCTCCTTCAATATCCCGATAATAGCTTCTTCTGAAAACCTGCTGCGCTTCATCGTCCGTCTCCTCTCTGAGAAACAGACCCTAACTCCAAAGCGGCGGTAATTCAGGGGGCAAGGTCACCCCTAGTTTTCTAGACGCCTTCGGTAGTCATTTTCTGCTGCCGTTCGAAGTAGACGGGCGACAGCATCCCCTTCTTTGTGTGCTTTCGCTTTGGGTTATAGAACGTCTTGATGCAACGAACACATCCTGCCTGGCCTCGGCCCGGGTTTTATAGGTCCTGCGCCTTATCCGTTTGCGCTGCAGCGGGTTGAAGAAGCTCTCCGCGACCGCGTTGTCGTGACAGGTCGCGCCGGCTCATGGAATGCTCCAGATTGTGCGCCCTGAGGAATGACGCCCAGTCCCTTCTGGTGAACTGGGAACCCCGGTCCAAGTGAATGAGCACCTTGTTCTTCGATTTCCTGCGCCACACCGCCATAAGTAATGCCTGCAGGACAACGTCCGTCGTCTGGCAGCTCTGCAATGGACCAGCCAACGACACGACGGGAGTAGAGGTCCACGACGGCCAGATAGGCGGAGCCTTCCAGCGTCTTGATATAGGTAATATCCGTCACCCAGACCCTGTCCGGGGCCTCCACGTCAAACTGCCGGTCTAGCGTGTTATCGACGACCACGGAAGGCCGTACGAAACACGGGGCGGATGAGGCCGTGTTTGAATTTGGATTGTTTCACGCGCCGTTGGCGTTTCGGCGCCCCGGTTTGTGGTCGCCGTTGTTCGCCGGAATTTGTCATGCGCTGTTGTGCTACCGGTAAAGTGAAATCGTATCGATACGGCGATCGATCTCTGCGACCATGCGAAGGTATTTGGCGCTTTTGCGATCTCCGTATTGCACTTTGAACTGCGCGGCTGCCAGGCCTTCGGGAAGGTCCCGGATTTCGGGGAAGAACTGTTTTTCGCCGATGGGACGCGACAGCAATTCCTGCATCTTGCGCGCGCCGCCGTCGGTACCCGTCGCGACCTCTGCGAACCGGACCCCGGCACGGTCGGCCGCGAGGTCGGTAAAGCTGAATCCGCTGGCTTTGTTCGTTGCATCGTCGACCTCTTTCGCCTCGCCGATGAAGTCTGCAATCCCGCGACCCCCCGCAAGGGTGAGCCCGGCAGAGGGCATGTAATGCTGGACCCAGTCATGGCGTTCCTGCAGCCGGACGCTGGAGACCTTGCCTGGGCCATTGGTATATCCGCCATCGCGGACCTTGCCGATAAAACGTTCAAGTCGAATGTCGCCGAAGAACATCGACATCGCAAAGATCGCCGCCTTGTTCTCTTCGATTGCGTTCCCACCGGCGGAGCGTTGCTTGGCCATTGTGAAAACTGGTTGTAAATACTGCACCAGGGACAGCCGTCCACCCGTCTGCATAGACCGGTGGATTTGATGCATCTTTTCCCAGTACACCTTCGTGATCTCCGGATCGCCGGCGGCAACGCTTTCCTTTGCTGCTGACTTCAGGTCTTACAGCAAGCCGTCCTTGGGCCTGTAAACGATACGCACCACCGATCCGGTTATCTGCACGCTGCGGATTGTTTCGAGAAACGCCTTGCCGCGCCCCGGACCTGCCAGTTGATCCATGACCAGAATAAATACCGGGCGGACAATGGCGGTGGGTACTTCTATCTCGCCGAGGCTCAGCCGCCTGATCTGCAGGCCGTTCGTCGACGATTCTATCAGCATCCGGATGTTTACGAATTTCCCGAGAGGATTATCCGGAATCGGTGGTGCAGCTGTGATGGCCGCCAGCAATCCGAAACGGTTGGGCACGATGCGGGCTTTGAGGATCGGCGCGGCCGCGAGTGCCGCTGCCAGGGCAGTGTTGATCTGGCGCTGGTTAGCGTTGATTGTCGTGATCTTGCCGTCTGGGAGGTTTCGTGGGTCGTATTGTTCCAGGAATGACTTGGCTGCGGCGATATCGTGAACGCCGACTTCAGGACCCTTGGTCACCAGCGCTGTATCTT
>CAJQLI010000354.1 GCA_905479125.1 uncultured Alphaproteobacteria bacterium
GATGCCGTCAGTGTTGTCACGGTACCTGTAATCACCGACGAAGGCGTTGCTGCCGGGGGGTGTTTCAACCGCTTCGCCGGGATCGTCCGAGACAACCACGGCAGGGTCTGATTCACTGTCAACAATGCGGAAATTAAGGGCTGCGCGATTGGCAGGCGTGCGGGCGGGTGCGTCCTGTCCAAACAGAAAACCGATACCGAAAATACCCGGATCATCGAGGTCCTGATGCACCCAGACATTTGCAACATTCGGCCCCAACGGCACCCCTGTAGGGTGGCCGGACCAACTATAGAAGTCATAGTGATCGGCAGCACTTTCGGCGGTATCGATCGTTGTGATCGTAGAGATCGGCGTGATCAGGCTCGCCCCGTCACCGGAGGTCTTGAAAACATCCAGGACAATCGCCTTTGCGGCTGCCGGTGGCAGAGCGAAGAACAATGCCAGGAGCACGGCTTTCACAAAGCTCCCCGGTTTCGACTGACTACTCATACTCAACTCCTGCAACGCCACGACAATTTCGTGCGATCTGGTCAATGCAAGAACTGTGCCAGTCCATCTGCGCCCGGCAGGCCGGTTACCTGCGCAAGGTCGAGTGCGACGACATGAACGAAAACGGCGGCCCCGGTCACCAGACCGGGGCCGCCGCAAATCAATCGGCATACAGCTCGCTGAGAGACGCTATGCCGCGCGAACCTCGCCCAGGAACGTATCGATTTCAGCACGCAGGGCCTCACCCTGATCGACGAGATGACTTGCGGCGGCGAGCATCTCGGAGGACGCCACCTTGCTCTCGTCAGCCGCCTGGGTGACCAGACCAATATTGCTGGAAACCTCCTGATTGCCGGCCGCAGCCTGCTGAACGTTGCTGGCAATCTCTCTGGTGGCAGACCCTTGTTCTTCAACCGCAGCCGCGACCGCGGTTGAAATTTCCCCTACTTCCTTGATCGTCGCGCCGATGCCCTGAATAGCGGTGACGGCATCCTCCGTTGCACCCTGAATCGCACCGACCTGCTCACCGATTTCCTCGGTTGCGCGCGCGGTCTGATCAGCAAGCGATTTGACCTCGGTCGCGACGACGGCAAAGCCTTTGCCCGCATCGCCGGCGCGCGCCGCCTCGATCGTGGCATTGAGCGCCAGCAGGTTTGTCTGGCTCGCAATGTCATTGATAAGACTGACCACATCGCCGATTTTCTGCGCCGCTTCCGCCAGACCTTCGACCTTTTCATTCGTCAGCGTGGCTTCTGCGATCGCTTTTTGCGAGATTTCGTTACTGTTGGTCACCTGCCGGCTGATTTCCTGGATCGAGGCTGACAGCTCCTCGGTGGCGCCTGCGACCGTCTGAACGTTGGACGTTGCTTCCTCAGACGCCGCCGCGACGGCAGAGGATTGCTGGCTGGTCGCATCGGCAGTGCTCGACATGCTTTTCGCGGAACTCTGCGTCTGGCTTGCCGTCGACGCCACGGCATCCAGCGTGGTGGACACGGCTTGCTCGAAATTCGCGATCAGTTTCTCGATACGATCGACCCGCTTCTGGCGCTCGGCGGCTTCTGTTTCGCGACGCTCGATTTCTTCCCGCTCCGCAGCAGCCGTCTGCGCTTCACGCTCACGCTCCTGATCCAGCGCCTGCTTGTCTGCTGCTGCCTGTTCTGACTGCAACCGGTCGTTTTCGATCATGCTGTCCTTGAAGACCTGGACTGCCACCGCCATTGCACCGATTTCATCCTTGCGGTCGGTATTTGTGACCTCGATCGTCTTGTCGCCCTTCGCGAGCCTGCCCATGACAGCCGTCATCTGGCCAATCGGGTTGGCAATACCATTCCCGATCAACCAGGCCAGCGCGAGACCGACCAGCAAGCCGAGCGTGAGGCAGATAGCCACTGCCGAATAGGTAAAGCTGACAGCTTCGGCACTGTTTGCACGACGGGTAACCAGAAGGCCCTGCTCCTCGGCCGCGAAATCAGCCATTAACTGGCGGAATTTATCGAAATACTGCTTGCCCCGCGCTTCGCCGATCAGGCGCGCCATATCATCCATGGTTTTGGCGTCACCAATCTGGCGGCGCAAAGCGATGGTGGGTTCGGTGACATTCTTAACCCAGTCACTGATATTCTGTTCCGTTTCGGTCAGCAGCTGAACCTGTTGAGGGTTATCGCTGACGGTCTGACGCAGTTTCCCGATGAGGCTCGCGAATTTGACCTTCCCGCCTTTGTAAGGCTCAAGGAAATCTTCCTTGCCGGCCAACAGGTATCCCCGCATGCCGGTTTCCATATCCACAGCCGCCGCAAGGATCGCGTTGGCTTCGCCGATAACTTTATATGTATGAGTGACCCAACGCTCGTTGTCGCCCATGCGCCTGATCAGATTACTGTCGCCGGCACCGCCAGCGCTGAGTTGATCGAAAGCTGCCTTGAAATCAGCGCGACGCTTGTCCAGCAACACCTGTTCGCGGCCGATGAAGGTCGCAATCTGGCCGCGGAACTTGTCAAAATACTGTTTGCCGCGTGCTTCGCCGACAAGACCCGCCATGTCATTCATCGTTTTGGCATCGCCAATCTGGCGCCGCATTTCAATGGTCGTATCGGCAATCTGCGACTGCCATTCCTTCAGCGTCTTTTCTGCCTCGCCCAGCCGCGCGACCTGCTTGGGATTATCGCTGACGGTGTCTTTCAGTCCTGCAATATCTTCAAATGCCTTCTTGCCACCTGCGGTATATGGCGCAAGGAAATCTTCCTTACCCGCCAGCAGGTATCCGCGCATCCCGGTTTCCATATCCACAGCCGACCCAACGATAGCCGCCGCCTTCCCCAGAACCCGATTGGTGTGATCGACCCATTTGTTGTTGTCGACGACCGACATCGTCGTGGATACGCTGACAGCCCCCAGGATCAACAACATCGCCAACGGCGTACATATCCCGATTAAAATCTTGGGCTTCGTCCTGAGATCTGCAAGCCGAGCACGCAAATTCGGAGGGAAAGAAGTCGGACGCTCACTGATAATTTTGTTCATTTTCTGCCAAATTGGAATAAAACCGGAATAAATTGAAACTGTCCGACAAAAGTATTCGAACACTTAATTTTATAGATTTTCTTTATATTTAATCGGCAAGAAAAATATTTACACTAATAACGGGAACACCCTGAATAGATTAAAATCTATCCGTGCTTAAAACTGAACAACGTTGAAAGGGGCGCCGGATACAAGCTTCCAAAGCCGGTCGACTCAAGCAGGCAAGCTCGAAAACAACCGTTTACGGCTAAATAACAGACATATCTGAGCCGAATATGACGAACCGTCGGCAATCCTACGCCAGGGGCTCAAACCCCATGCCAAGCCGCACCACCTTTTTCATTACAGTGGGCAGCGCATAATCGCCAAACCCGCCGGGGACGCACCACACGCCCTCAAGGCCGTTAGTGTCTTCCACCCTCGCCGCCAGCACCGTCAGTTCAAGATGAAAATGAGTGAACGTGTGGCGCACCATCCCCTTCAATTCATGCCAATCCACCACCTGACCAGCCGCAACCGGCGCCTGTTTCAGGGCGTCATCCCTGGTCCAGGTGCCATCCGGCACCCAATCTGTCGATGGCACTTCCATCATCCCGCCGAGCAGGCCTGATTCCACGCGGCGACGCAGCAGGACCGAACCATCGGGGGCAACGATCCAGAACGCCACGCCACGCCGGGTGGGGCGTTCGGCTTTCGGTGTTTTTTTCGGCAGGTCCCCGGCGATACCGAGACGCCGCGCCGCGCAACTATCCGTCAGGGGACATATCGCACAGGCAGGTTTTGTCGGTGAACAGATCGTCGCGCCGAGGTCCATCGTCGCCTGAGCGTAGTCGCCGAAACGTGCATCCGGCGTAACGCTGATGGCGTACTCGCGCAGGACCTCCTTCGATCCCGGCAGCGGATCTTCGACCGCAAACAGTCGCGCCATTACCCGCTCCACGTTGCCATCCACGACCGTTGCCCGCCGATCGAACGCAATCGCCGCGATGGCCGCCGCCGTATAGGGGCCAATTCCCGGCAGTTTCAGCAGGTCGGCCTCGGTATCGGGGAACACCCCGCCCAGCTCCGCCGACACGACAATCGCGCATTTATGCAGATTGCGGGCGCGAGCGTAGTAGCCGAGGCCCTGCCACCCGTGCAGCACATCATCAAGGTCGGCCGCGGCGAGATCGCCTACCGTCGGCCACCGCGCCAGGAATCGTTCGAAATACGGCCCGACGGTCGCCACCGTGGTCTGCTGCAGCATGATCTCGCTGAGCCATACATGATAGGGGTCGGCAGCCTTTCCCGGCAGGGCGCGCCAAGGCATCGCCCGGCGGTGGTGGTCATACCAGGCCAGTAGCGGAGCGGCGACTTGAGTGGTGGCGGCGTCAATCACGGGATTACTTCTGCGACTTGGCTCTGATGATCAGGTCTGTGGGGAGGATTATGCGGCGGGTCACGTTTATTTCACGGGTAATTCAATGCTTCGTCTGTTGTCGGGCAACGGAGACCATCTTACCATAAACGAATGGTCAAAAAGCCCACTCGCAAACGCCCCGCCGCCAAACGCAAGCCGCACGACCCGTCGCAACGAAAGGCGCGGGGGCTGCTGACCGTGGGTACAAGCCTGCCCCACCTTGCGGCACCCGCGCTGCGAAAACGCGGTTTCGCCCAGGCCAAGCTGATCACCGACTGGCCGGCAATCGTCGGCGAGGAGCTGGCGCGCGAAACCGTCCCGCAGAAACTGGCATTTCCGCGCGGGAGCAAGACGGATGCAGTCCTCCATCTCCGTGTAGCTTCAGGGTTTGCATTGGAGCTTCAGCATATCGCACCGCAGATTATCGACCGGATCAACGGGTTTTTCGGCTACCGCGCGGTCTCGGACCTGCGCTACACGCAGGGACCGATTCCGGCCCAGCGCCGCCCGCGACGGGTCACCCCTCCCCGGCTTAACGACATCGATGAAGCCCAGCTTCAGCGCAACATCGGTGACATGGGCGATGCGGGGCTGCGCGATGCGCTGCTCCGACTCGGACGCGCCGTCCGGACTGGTCGCGGGGCCGACCGTGAGGCACAGCACAAGACCGGCAATAAGACGGGCCGGGAATCGGGCTGAGGATAACTTAGAATCACTTCGGAAATGCCCGAAATCCGCCACATTTAGGGTCCATCCTGTGCTGGACTCATTTTTACCCGCTAGATATTGTATTAAGGAGAGAGTGATGTGGAACATGTTGAATAAATTTGGAATTGCCCTGGCGGCTCTGATGCTTATCGGAAGCGCGCCTGCCCTTGCCCAGAACAAGGTTGTCGAGCCGCCCGCGCCCAACGGAACGGTCGCGGATATGAAGCTGACCGAAAAGGACTATTCGATGGGTCCGGCGGACGCCAAGGTCGTCCTCGTCGAGTATGCCTCCCTGACCTGCCCGCATTGCGCCAATTTCCACACCACCGTGCTGCCGAGCATCAAGAAGGAATTCGTCGATACCGGCAAGGTACGCTATATCTACCGCGACTTTCCGCTGGACCGTGTGGCCCTGGGCGCAGCCATGATTGCACGCTGCTCGGGTCGTGACAGCTTCTTCGGATTCATCGACACTTTTTACGCCACGCAGGGTAAGTGGTCGCGCTCACCGGACCCGATATCTGCCCTTGCCGGCCTCGCCAAGCTGGGTGGCATGTCGCAGACGAAATTCGAAGCCTGCCTGAAAGATGTCGCGAACCAGAACGGCATTCTGCAGCAGCGGCTTGAAGCCTCAAATGAATTCAAAGTGCAGGCAACGCCGACCGTGTTCATCAACGGCGAACGCTATGGCGGCGGCATGACGCTCGACCAGATGCGGACCCTGCTGAACCGGAAACTTGCCGAATGAAAACTGTAAAATGACCAGGAGTAACTAAGCGGTGCAGTTCAACCGTATGCGCATAACCGGCTTCAAGTCCTTCGTCGACCCGACCGAACTGGTCATTGACGAGGGGCTGACCGGCATCGTCGGCCCGAATGGGTGCGGGAAATCCAATCTGGTCGAAGCGCTGCGCTGGGCCATGGGCGAAACCTCGGCCAAGCAGATGCGCGGCGCCGAGATGGACGACATGATCTTCGCCGGCACGTCCGACCGTCCGTCGCGGAACCTTGCCGAAGTTATCCTGTCGATGGACAACTCGGACCGGCGTGCGCCGGCCCAGTTCAACGACACTGATGAACTGGATATCATTCGCCGCATCGAGCGCGGTAACGGCTCGAACTACAAGGTCAACGGCATGGACACGCGGGCACGCGATGTCCAGATGCTGTTCGCAGATGCCTCTACCGGTGCGCGGTCGACCGCGATGGTCAGCCAGGGCCGCATCGGCACAATTATCAACGCGAAACCGACCCAGCGCCGAGGCCTGCTTGAAGAAGCCGCCGGCATCACCGGGCTGCACGCCCGCCGGCACGAGGCCGAACTGCGCCTGCGCGCGGCGGA
The DNA here is from genome assembly GCA_905479125.1 of uncultured Alphaproteobacteria bacterium. GTDB lineage: Bacteria > Pseudomonadota > Alphaproteobacteria > MPNO01 > UBA830 > CAXBCP01. The sequence goes on from CAJQLI010000354.1 coordinate 6,459, forward strand.
AACAAATCTGGAACGCCTCGAAGACATCGTCGGCGCGCTGGAAGAACAGCACCGGGTGCTGAAACGCCAGGCCCGCCAGGCAACGCGCTACCGCAATCTGTCAGACCATATCAAACGTCACGAAGCGATCCTGCTGCACCTGCGCTGGGTCGCAGCCCAGTCAGAGCGCGAAGCCGCCGCCGAACAGTTCAACGCCATCGAGACACTGGTCGCAGAACTGACCCAGGCGGTTGCCGCCGCAACGACGGCACAGGCAGACGCATCGACCGTGCTCCCCAGTCTCCGTCAGAAAGAAGCAGAAGCCGCCGCCGCGTTGCAGCGCCTGCTGGTTGCCCGCGACGCGCTCGACGCCGAGGAACAACGCATCGAGGCCCTGCGTGCGGAGATCAGCAACCGCATCACGATGATCGACGGCGATATCGCGCGCGAGAAAAACCTCGGTGGCGACGCTGCCGAAGCCGTCGAAAAGCTGGAGACCGAATCCACCACGATTCGGGAGGCCCAGACCCGGGAATCAGACGACCTCGAAACCGCGAAGACACGACTTGCCGAAGCGCAGGCGGATGTCAGCACACGTGAACAGGCGGTCGCCGAACTCAGCCGCTCGGTCGTCGCCGACGAGACCCGCGAAGCAACCCTGACCCGCCAGCTCGCCGAGTTCGAAATGCGCCGTAAACGCTTCAACGAGCGGCGCACGAATATCGAAACCGAGCAGCAGGAAGCCGCCCGCGCAGCCGACGACGACGGCGCGCTTGAAGAAGCCCGCAAATCCGCCGAGGACGCCCGCAATCAGGCGCAGGCAGCCCGGGACGCGTTGCAGGCGGCGGAAACCGCAACCGCTGAGGCCCGCACCGCGGAGAACGAAGCGCGTGAAGCCCACCAGACCGCTGCATCAGCGGCTGCAAAACTCCGGGCAGAACAGGAAGCGCTGAGCGAGTTGCTGGAATTCGGCGACCCGGAACTATGGCCACCGATGATCGACGCGGTCGAAGTCGATACCGGCTACGAAATGGCACTTGGCGCCGCGCTTGGCGACGACCTGATCGCCCCCACCGACGAGGCATCGCCGATCCACTGGCGCGCCCTGCCGATGTTCACGAACCCCAAGCCCCTGCCGGACAACGTCCGCCGCCTGAGCGAGGTCGTACGCGGACCGGCGGCTCTGATGCGCCGTCTGTCACAGATCGGCATCGTCGAGACCGAGGAACAGGGCAACAGGCTGCACGACAAGCTGGAGCAGGGCCAGCGCATGGTATCCGCCAATGGCGCGTTGTGGCGCTGGGACGGTTACACCGCCGCTGCGGGCGCACCGACGGCCGCCGCAACCCGTCTTGCCCAGCGCAACCGTCTCGACGAGATGATTGTCGACCTGGAAAAAGCGGATGCCGCATCCACCCTTGCCCAGGGCGAGCGTGAAAAGACCGCTGCTGCCGCGCGCAACGCCGCCGATGCCGAACGCAAGGCGCGCGAAGGCGTCTGGGCGGCTGACAAAGCCGCTCAGGAAATCGGCAGCACGGCGACGGCGCTGGCCGAAAGCACGGCGGATGCCCGCTCCCGCGTCAGCGGATTGAAAGACGCGATTGAAAGCCTTCAGGCTGATGTCGCCGAACTCGACGCCCAGGAACAGACGGCGAAGCAGGATATCGAAGGCCTTGCCGACGTCCCCGCACGGCGCACCGAGGTAGAACGACAACAGCGCGAACTGGCAGAAAAGCGGGCAACGCTGGCCGAAATCCGCAGCGCCCACGACCGCCTCGACCAGGAATCGGAAACCCGTATCCTGCGCCTGCAGGTCATCGCCAACGAACTTGCGTCCTGGCACAGCCGCGCGTCCAATGCGCTCAAACAGCTTGAACAGCTGACCGCGCGGCGGGCGCAGGAAGTGGAAGAACACCAGAAACTCGAAGCCCGCCCCGCCGAGATCGCGGAAGAGCGCTCGGCGCTGCTCGACCACATCGTCGAGGCGGAAACTGCCCGTAACCAGGCGGCTGATACCCTGGCCCAGGCGGAAACGTCACTTGAAAACCTGACCCGGGAACTGCGCGCCGGCGAAGCACAGCTTGCCGAAACCCGCGAAGACCGCGTGCGGCGCGAAGCTGCCGTCGAACAGATCGACCAGAACCTCGCGGTTATCACAGAACGTGTTGCAGAACGCCTGGAATGCAAGCCGGAAGAGGCGCTCGCATCAGTTGGCATAGACGCTGAAGAACAACTTCCGGCCCACGACACGGTTGAACAGAAGCTGGAACGGCTGCAGCGCGAACGCGAAAACATGGGCGCTGTGAACCTGCGGGCCGAACAGGAAGCAACGGAGCTCGACGAAAAAATCCGCGGCATGGAAACCGAACGCGAAGACCTGATCGCCGCAATTGCCCGCCTGCGTCAGGGTATTTCGGGGCTGAACCGCGAAGGCCGCGAGCGGCTTCTGGCCGCATTTAACGAGGTCGACCAGCATTTCCGCGAACTGTTCGCCAAGCTCTTCGGCGGCGGGCGGGCGCATCTGCGGCTGACCGAAGCCGACGACCCGCTTGAAGCCGGGCTTGAAGTCTTCGCCAGCCCGCCCGGGAAACGCCTCCAGAGCATGACGCTGCTATCGGGCGGTGAACAGGCGCTGACGGCTCTTTCACTGCTGTTTGCGGTGTTCCTGACCAATCCGGCGCCGATCTGCGTGCTCGATGAGGTCGACGCCCCGCTGGATGACAGTAATGTCGACCGGTTCTGCAAATTGCTGGAGGAAATGATCCGTGTATCGAACACGCGCTTCCTGCTGGTAACCCATCATCGGCTGACGATGGCGCGTATGGATCGGCTCTATGGTGTTACGATGGCAGAGCAGGGTGTTTCGCAGCTTGTTTCAGTCGACCTGCAAGCCGCAGAACGACTCCGTGACACAGCCTGACGCACTCCTGTTTTACGGTTTATAATCAAAGGGTTAGATACCCGGGGGAAGGGTTGACAGTGGTTTGGTCTCACCGTATGGTGCGCTCGCTTTCGCAGGTGCAAAATCACTTGTTGCGGCAACATTGCGTCAATTCCTTATGACGGAGCGTGAACCACCGAAGCCCCGTGACGATCTGGACAAACGGCTGAGCCAATTTCGCAACGAAAGAGACGTTGTGACAGGCAGAACCCGGAATACGGATAGCACGAATAACGGGCTCGGATTTGCGTTGCGGATCGGGGTTGAAGTGGTGGCAGCACTGGTTATCGGGGTTGGTTTCGGCCTTTTTCTCGATGACTGGCTGGATACGAAACCATGGTTCATGCTGGTGTTCTTCTTATTGGGGGCAGCAGCAGGAATGTTTAACGTTTACCGGGTCGTCCAACATCAGGGGGGCGCGGTAGGGTACCGGCGGCAGGATACGCCGGCGCCTGACTTGTCAAAAACGGATTTGGACGGGGATTAACCGTTGGCTACTGATACACACGGCGGAGAGCAGCACAGCCCGCTGGCACAGTTCGAGATCAAAGAGCTGGTGCCGATCGAAATTGGCGGTCACAATATCTCATTCAGCAATTCCGCGCTGATGATGGTAATCACGATTACGCTCATCCTTCTGCTGATGATGCTCGGCACGCGCAAACGCGCGATGGTCCCGGGCCGCTGGCAGGCGCTCGCGGAGCTCTGCTACGAGTTTGTCGCGAACCTGATCCGCGACACGGTCGGGAACGAGGGACGGAAATACTTCCCGTTCATTTTCTCGATCTTCATGTTCATTCTGATCGGCAACATGCTCGGCATGGTGCCCTACAGCTTTACGTTCACAAGCCATATCGCGGTGACGTTCGCGATGGCGATGGTCGTCTTTATCGGCGTCACGATCCTTGGCTTCGCCAAGCACGGCATCAAGTTCTTCACGTTCTTCGTGCCGCCGGGCGTACCCGTCTGGATGTGGCCGCTGATGATCCCGATCGAAATCATTTCCTACCTGTCCCGCCCGGTGAGCCTGGCGATGCGGCTTTTTGCCAACATGCTCGCGGGTCATACCCTGCTGAAGGTGTTTGCGGGCTTCGTACCGGCTCTTGGCGCAGCGGGCGTTCTTCCGCTCGCATTCGTTGGAGCGCTGACAGGACTGGAACTTCTAATCGCGTTTTTGCAGGCCTATGTTTTCGCGATCCTTACCTGCCTGTATATCAACGATGCATTGCATCTCCACTAAGCGGGACTGCTAACCAAAACCCGGTCCCCCTGAGAACAAACCGTAAGAAAGGAACTATAAAATGGAAGAAGCAGCAGCCAAACTGATTGGTGCCGGACTCGCCGTGATCGGCGTTATCGGAGCTGGTATCGGTATCGGTAACATCTTCGCCGCATTCATCACCGCTGTCGGCCGCAACCCTGCAGCCCGCAACGAAGTGTTCACGATGACGATGCTCGGCTTCGCCCTCGTGGAAGCCATCGCGCTCTTCGCGCTGGTTATCGCCCTCATCATCCTGTTCGGCTAATTCGCCGAACCTGCCGATAAGGTAGCGCTGTCAAATGCCCCAACTTGAACAAATCCATACGTTCCTAGGTCAGATTTTCTGGCTGTTCGTTACCTTTGGGTTTCTCTACATCGTGCTCTGGAAGGCGGCCCTGCCGCGGGTCTCTACGATCCTGCAGGAACGCCAGGAGCGCATCGATGAAGATCTTCGCAAAGCGGAAGAATTCAAGCAGGAGGCCGATGACGCGATCGCCGCTTACGAAAAGCTGGTCGCCGACGCACGGTCCCAGGCGCAAGCAGTCCTCCGCGAGGCCAATGTGGCCCTCGCGGCTGACGCGGCTGCCCGTCAGGATGCATTGACTGCGCGTATCAAGGCGGATGTCGCCGAAGCCGAAGCACGCATCGACAAGGCGCGTACCGAGGCATTGGACAACATCCAGACGGTCGCCGTTGAAGTTGCGCAAGCAGCCACGACGCGGCTGATCGGCAAGGATGTGTCCGCTGACAACGCTGAAGCGGCTGTTGCCGCTGCAATGCGGGAGCGTGGCTGATGGACTGGAATGATCCGACACTCTGGGTAGCCGTTGGCTTCTTCATTTTCGTCGCGGCTGTCTTCAAAGTTGCCAAGAAGACCATCACGGGTGCACTTGATGGCCGGGCGGAAGATATCCGCAACAGCCTCGACCAGGCAGCCGGCCTGCGCGAGGAAGCCCAGCAGCTGCTTGCGGAATACCAGCGCAAGCAGCGCGACGCCGTGAAAGAAACCGAGCAGATGCTCGCTCATGCGCGGGCAGAAGCGGAACGGATGGCAAAAGAGGGCGCCGAGAAGCTCGAAGAAGCGCTTAAACGGCGCGAACAGCTTGCTGTCGAAAAAATAGCCCAGGCAGAAACGGATGCCATTCGCGAAGTCCGCGCCATTTCGGTCGACGTCGCTGTCGCAGCAACCCGCAGTCTGATCGCCTCCAACATGGATGCCGGCAAATCGGGTGCCATGGTGGACGAAGCCATTTCGGACCTGTCTAAAAAGCTGCACTGATCTTCAGAAACATACGATTAAAAAAGGCGGGGATTACCCCGCCTTTTTCATGTCTGAACCACACTTGATCCATCCCCCCGTCCGGGGAGGCTACTCCGCCGCCTCGCCCTGAACAGGGTCGGGCCGCCACCGCAGGATCGGCCGGCGCGCCGCTGCGGTTTCGTCCAGCCGGCGCCTTGGTGTATGGACGGGCGCATCGTGAAACGCCTGCGCATCCCCTGCCCTGGCGCGTTTTGCCAGATGCAGAATGGTCTCAACAAACTGATCAAGACTTTCGCGGCTTTCGGTTTCCGTGGGTTCCATCAGCAGCGCCCCGTGGACGACCAGCGGGAAATACATGGTCATCGGATGGAACCCCTCATCGATCATGGCCTTGGCAAAATCGAGCGTGGTGACATCCGTGCCTTTCAGGAACCCGTCATCGAACAGCACCTCGTGCATACAAGGCCCGTCATAGGCAAGGCTGAGCTCTTTCGACAGGCTGGCCAAAAGGTAGTTCGCATTCAGGACAGCATCCGACGATGCCTGACGCAGACCGTCCGAGCCGTGGCTCATCATGTAGGCGAGTGCGCGTACGAACATGCCCATCTGACCGTGAAATGCCTTCATTCGCCCATAAGGTGCCGCACCTGCAGCATCGCCCTCATGCTCAACCAGGCGGAATCCTTCATCGCCATGCACCACCCAGGGCAGCGGCGCATAATCCACCAATGCCTCAGACAGGACCACCGGTCCGCTGCCCGGACCGCCACCGCCATGAGGCGTTGAAAACGTCTTGTGGAGATTCAGATGCATGCAGTCGATACCGAGGTCGCCCGGCCGCACCCGGCCAACGATGGCGTTGAAATTCGCGCCATCGCAATAGAAGAACCCACCTGCATCGTGTACCGCGTGCGCCTGTTCCAGAATTTCATCCTCGAACAAACCGCAGGTATTCGGATTCGTCAGCATGAAGGCGGCAACGTCATCGTTAAGTGCTGCTTTGAGCGCGCTCAGATCGACACGGCCGCGAGACGTCAACGGGATCGCCTCTACCTCGTACCCGCAGATCGCCGCCGTCGCCGGGTTCGTGCCATGGGCGGAATCCGGCACTAGTACACGCTTACGCGCATCGCCACGGGCTTCCAGTGCGGCACGCGCCGTCATCAGACCACACAGCTCGCCATGTGCGCCCGCGGCAGGCGACATCGCGACCGCCGGCATCCCGGTGAGTGTCTTTATCCAGTGGGCGAGCGTATCAATCAGACGCAATGCGCCCTGCACGGTGGCTTCCGGCTGCAGAGGGTGCAGGTCGGAAAACCCCGGCAACCGGGCCATTTTTTCGTTCAGACGCGGATTATGTTTCATCGTGCACGAGCCGAGCGGATAAAACCCGGCATCAATCGCATAGTTCTTCTGGCTGAGCCGGGTGTAGTGACGCACCACCTGCGGTTCCGACAGCCCGGGCAGCCCGATAGCGTCTTCCCGATCGAGCCCGCCGAGGCGGCTTTGCACCGGCAGCGGTTCAGGCAGATCGACACCACTGCGTCCCGGCGCATCCTGCTCAAAAATTAACGGCTCTTCGAGACGAAGGCCTCGGTTGCCCGTGAAGGTGTCGGTTGAATCGCCCTCCATCATGCGGCCTCCTTCAGCGCGGCACAGAGCCGGTCCATATCGTTATCCGTGACCGTTTCGGTCACGGCAACCAGCAGCAAATTCGCCAGCGCAGCATCTCCCGGGCGCAGGCGCGACACCGGCACCCCGGCCAGAATTCCGTCTTTGGCGAGGCGATCGACGACGGGTTCGGCGGGTTCTGCAAGGCGCAGTGTCAGCTCGTTGAAGAACGTATCATTGACCACCTCAATCCCCGCGGCGGCGAAGCGATCCGCAAGCTGCACGGTCTTTGCATGGTTTATCGCCGCCAGCCGGCGAAAACCGTCTTCGCCCAGCAGCGACAGATGAATGGTAAAAGCGAGTGCGCACAGGCCAGAGTTGGTGCAGATATTGCTCGTCGCCTTTTCGCGCCGGATATGCTGCTCGCGGGTCGACAGGGTCAGCACCCAGCCACGCTTGCCATCAACATCCAGGGTTTCGCCCGCAAGCCGGCCCGGCATCTGACGCACAAATTTCTCACGTGTCGCGAACAGGCCCACGTAGGGTCCGCCGAAATTCAGCGGATTGCCGATCGAGCGGCCTTCGGCGGCGACGATATCAGCGCCCATATCGCCCGGCGACCGGAGGGCACCGAGGGCAACAACCTCATTCATAACGACGACCAGCAATGAGCCAGCATCATGGCAGGCATCAGCTATCGGCTGCAGGTCGCGCACCCGGCCGAACATGTCGGGATACTGCACGATCACGCAGGCCGTGCCATCGGCGATATGCGCCGCGATGTCTTCTTCTCCCTC
>CAJQLI010000355.1 GCA_905479125.1 uncultured Alphaproteobacteria bacterium
GCAGGTTCGGGCCCGTCACGAGCCCGGTCGCCCCGACGTAGCCGATCACCTCCCCCTGTCGCACCCGGTCGCCGGGTTTGAGTTTGTCGGCATAGCGGCTGAGGTGGGCGTAAGCGGTGGAATACGTCGCGTCGTGCTTGATCCGGATATATTTTCCGAAGTCTCCGTTGCGGCCCTTTTGGATGACGACTCCGTTGCCGGCGGCTAGAACGGGTGTGCCGCGAGGTGCCGCGAAATCAAGACCACGATGCATCCGTGTGTAACCCAGGATGGGATGTTTCCGTTTGCCAAAAAGGGACGAGAGGCGCGCACCATCAATCGGTGTCTTCATCAGATTGGTGGTCAGGCTCGCCCCCGATTCATCGAAGAATCCGGTGTATCCGTCGGAGGTTGTGTAGCGATAGGCTCGAATGCTTTGTCCCCGCAGGTCTATTGAGGCATACACCAGTTCTCCCGGATGCTGACCCCGTTCCGGGCCATCGTCATAGACCCTGAATCCGAGTTCGAAAGTATCTCCGGCTCGAAAATCACGCTGAAAGTCAAGCGCGTCGCTAAGCGTCCCGTAGGAAGCTAGCAGGACCGAGGTTGGAACCTCCGCCGCCCGAGCCGCCTCAAAGAAGCTCGAGCTAATAATCCCGGATTTCGCAACAAGGTCCGAAACATGAGGAACCGTTTCAATTTGTGCGGAAAAAGAGTCGTGCGAATCGTGCTCGACCGAAATCAGGCGGTCCGTCTCCGGGACGAACTCAAGTCTCTCAAAGCACCATTTCTTTTTGAGGCCGTCTGTATCTCGTAGGAATATCTTGATCTTTTGTCCGGCCCTGAGGTCGCGGGGATCGTAGACCTTTTCCATGGCCGTGCTGGCGGCATAAGCTTCTTGTCGCGGAACGTCCACCGTCAGCAGGATTTCCATGAGGGTGTCTCCGGTATCCAGCGTGACGCCCCTCTCCTGAAGCTCCTCTTCCGCAATGCGCCCAGCGGCTACGCTAAGTTCTCGAAGGGAGTGCTGGGTGCCAACGGCGGCCAAGGGGCGACCGCCGGGGTCGGAAGCCTTTGCGACTGGAACGGTCTGGGGGGCACGGTTCCCGTAGACCGTAATTCCAACGGCTATTGCCGCGATAACTGCTGTTATCCCACCTCCAAGCACAGGTTTTGATCCCTTCATCTTTCTGTTCCAATTACATCCGCTACGGCAGAATAGTGCTTGCCGCCCATGAAGAATTAAACTCGTCAATAATTGTCTGTTCATAGTTCAGGTTTGCAACATCTGGTTGGACTTGTAAGGAAATGATCATTTGGAACCCGGATAAGAGGCGAACGTTTCTGTAGATCCATCATGACGGATAAGAAGAACGTCGAAGGCTTCGCGGTCATCGCCGAAATCCATGCCCGGCGAGCCAAGCGGCATTCCGGGCACCGATAGCCCGATGGCATCCGGTCGCTCAGTCAGAAGACGACGGATCTCCCGCGCGGGGACGTGGCCTTCTATCGTATAGTTCTCGATCCTGGCGGTATGGCACGAAGCAGTTTTCGGGCCTATTCCATTTTTGAGCTTGAACTGGGTCAGGTTTCCCATCGTCATGTTCTTGCTCGTCACGGAAAAACTGTTTTCCTTCAGATGATCGATCCAGGCGAGACAACAGCCGCAACTGCTTGTCTTGGCGACATCAATGGCAGTAGTTGGCTCGCTTGAGTTTGCATTGTTCGCCAGCACGGCGACAAACAAGGCGACCAGGAGAAAGCGGCAAAGGTGATTGCCTATCAATATTTGATTGCGCGGTTTAGCGATCACGAAGCACTCTCCTTATCTTCGGTACGGCGATCTCACGATTTTCGTGAAAATCAATGGTGTTCCGGAATTGTCCCGACGCGTCAAACAGGAATACCGATGACGTGTGATCCATCGCGTAATCCTTGTCATCGAGCGGCACCTTCTTGTAAGTCACGCGGAAAGCGGATGCCGCCCGTGACAAGTCTTGCAGCGAACCGGTCCAACCCCGGATTTTCGGATGAAATGCTGCAACGTAGTCGGCCAACACTGCCGGAGTGTCACGCTCAGGATCGACCGAAATTAAAACAACATTCAAATGTTTGGCATCCGGCCCGAGGTCCTCTAGCCATCCAGTGATATCGGCCAAAGTTGTCGGACACACGTCGGGGCAAAATGTATATCCGAAGAACACCATGCTGGGGCGGCCGAGCAGTATTTCCGGCCCGACGGATGCTCCTTCATGATCTGTCAAACTGAACGACATACTTTTGATTGGAGATATGACCGCCTTGGTTTTGTTCATTGGGCGATCCGACCCTGGTCCATCAACCTGCCACCAACCAATACCGATGGAAGCCGCAAGGCCGACAAAAATGGCCAGCATGAACAGCCCGGTTTTGCGGACATATGTGGCGTGACGTATCATTCGGGCCGGGTCGCGCCAGGCCCGTAAATGGGCGCTGTCACCGTGACTTTGCCGCTGCGTTTGAACGCAAGCGTGATTTCGACGGTTTTGCCTTTAATGAGGGCCTTTTTGAGCTTCATCATCATGATGTGCAATCCACCAGGCGCAAGCAGCACGTTACCGCCGCCCTGTATTTCAACCGGTCCGGCGGGGCCCATGCTCATGACGCCATTTTTCGTGCTCGTGGCGTGAACCTCGGCCATTCCCGACAGCGGGGTGCTGACCGCCAACAAGGCATCACTTACAGTTCCCTCATTACGAATCGTCATATAGGCGGCAGCCGGACGCGACATTCCAATCGACGCGCGCGCCCAAGGTGAATCGATGACCAGGTCGCCGACGCGCGTGGAATCCGCGGATACCGGCAACGCGGAAAGAATAAAGACAATGCTCAGGAGAGCTTGGGACAATAGGCGCAACATTTTCGGCCTCACAATCTATTTTGAAGGTCTTTGGTAATTTCCCCCGGTGGCGTTCCGTATCCGTAGGTACGGACGAACACGCCCTCGGGAGAAATGAGGTACACTGCGGAAGTGTGGCCCATAGTGTAACCGTTCGGGGCGGATTCCTGCGGCTGTTTTTCGTAATACGCCTTGAACGACCGCGCCGCCTCGGCAATCTGGGCCTCGGTTCCAGTCAGGCCGACGATAGTCGGATGAAATACCGAAACATACTCGGCCATGGTCTCCACCCGGTCGCGCTCGGGGTCAATCGAGACTAACAGC
>CAJQLI010000356.1 GCA_905479125.1 uncultured Alphaproteobacteria bacterium
GAACAGCTCGGGCGGATCCATGCCGCCGTCGATAGCGGTCTCATAGATGCCGACCTGCTGGCCCTGAATTCGAAGATCACAGATTGCAATCGGGCCGTGTTCGATGTCGAAAACGACTTCGCCGGGTGTATCCCCGGCTGTCATGAAATTCTGCGCCGTCAGGGTCTTCTTGAAGGCACGTGGTGCCTGAATCCGGATGAAATTCTCAGCCCGGGACAGAGCGGGGAGCTGGATCGCGTCCAGGAAGGCTATCCGGAAATGAATGACGACGATTTTGTGGCGGAAAATCTCTCACGATGGCTGGTTTGAAGCAATTATCTAGGTATCAACCGCGGCCGTGGCCACTATCTCGACCAGAAAATCGCCCTCCAGTGGGGCACCGACGCATGCGCGCAGTGGCAGATTGTCCCGGTCTACCCAGGCATCCCACGCGCGATTGAACTCAGGCTTGGCGTCGATGTCGCTCAGATAAATCATCACCATCAGGACGCGGGATTTGTCGGTGCCCGCTTCCGCCAGATTGCCATCCAGTACGGCAAGAGCCTGTTGCGCTTGCTCATATAACGGCTGAGCGGTATCGGCGGCGACCGATACGGTGGTCAGCACGCCGTTATAGACGATGGACCGGCTGCGGGTGTTGGACAGCCGGGAAGTGCCAATGCGGGTAATCGGGATCATGGTCGAAGCATACTCAATCTGGCGAATTCTGACGATTCAAACACGTTGAGTGGAAAATGTTGTCTTCAATGTCTGTGCCGGACAAGTTTGCTATCGCATATTCGGCAAAAACTTGCCTTCCCTCGGGTCAAATGGCACCTATAGCGGCCCTACTTCAGAAGGTTCGCCATGACAGATTTTATCGATGCCCCGACGCTGAAAACCATGATCCGGGATGCCGGAGAAAACGGGGCGGAACTCGCCCTGCTGGACGTCCGGGAATCCGGCCAGTTCGGCGCGGACCATATGCTTCATGCAGTTCCATGCCCCTACAGCATTCTGGAGACCAGAATTCTGTCGCTGGCTCCGCGCAAATCCGTGCCGATGGTGCTGGTCGATGCCGGTGACGGCACGGCGCAGAAGGCCGCGCGGCGTTTGTCGGCGATCGGGTATAGCGACATATCGATCCTTGAAGGCGGTAACGCCGCCTGGGCGGCCGCGGGGTTCGAGGTTTTTCAGGGTGTGAACGTGCCGTCCAAGGCCTTCGGTGAGGTGGTCGAGCACGATGCCAATACCCCGCGCATCCCGGCGGAGGAACTGAACGCGATGATGGCGCGTGGCGAGAACATGGTCATCGTTGATGGCCGGACACCGGTGGAACATAACCGCATGTCGATCCCCGGTGGCATCAGCATGCCTAATGCCGAGATGATCTTCCGGATTCACGACCTGGCGCCCGACCCCGAGACCACGGTGGTCGTGAACTGCGCCGGGCGTACGCGCTCCATCATCGGTGCGCAGGGGCTTATCAATGCCGGCCTGCCGAATAAGGTCGTGGCACTCAAGGCCGGGACAATGGGGTGGACGCTGGCCGGGTTCGAACTCGATAACGGCTCGACGCTGCGCTATCCGGACGAGATGTCGGACTCCGGCGCCGCGAAGGCGGCTGAATATGCGGCGGATGTAATGAAAACCTTCGGTCTCGGGACGGTGGATCGCGACACGCTGGTAGCGTGGCAGGCGGATGGCGACCGATCGCTGTTTATGCTGGATGTCCGCGCCGTTGAGGAATTCTCCGCAGGTCATCTGCCGGGCTCGGTGCATGCGCCGGGCGGTCAGCTGGTACAGGCGACGGACGAGTGGTGTGGTGTCTGGGGCGCACGTGTCGTGCTCATAGACAGCGCACCCTGCGCCCGCGCCGCGATGACGGCCCACTGGCTCAAACAGATGGGCTGGGATGTGCATATTCTTGAAGGCGGCCTGACAGATTCGGAAGCGGCCGAGAAAGGCCAGCCGTCGCAGCCCGTCGCCGGTGTCGTCGACGTGCCGGCGGTTTCCCCGGCCGAGCTGGAAAAATCCATCTCTGCTGGTGCTGTGCTGGTCGTCGATGTCGATCAGTCCATGGATTATCGCGACGAACACCTGCCCGGAGCGGTCTGGTGCCCGCGTTCGCGCATCGACCGGCTGCAGGTGCCGGCGGGCGTACAGGTGGTGTTTTATTCCGAACATGAAACCCGCGCCCGGCTTGCCGCCATCGATCTTGCCGAGGTCACCGACACACCAATTGCCGTATTGCAGGGAGGGCGTGAATCCTGGCGGGCAGCGAACCTGCCGCTTGAAGCATCACCCCATACGCCGCCGGACAAGGACTGCATCGATTACCTGTTCTGGGTGTCGCGCCGCCACATGGGCAGCGATGATGCCGCCCGCGCATACCTCGAATGGGAAGAAAACCTTCCGGCTCAGATCGTCGCCGATGGCGATGCCCGTTTCACCGTCATGACCCGCTAACCCGTTTCACTTAGAGACCTTAAGGATAAAAAATGCCGCTTAAACTTGGATACCTCCTGCCGACGCGCGAACGCATCATGGTCGGCAACCATGAAACCGACGATATCATTGCGCTGGGCGACCTGGCTGACCAGCTTGGCATCGATAGCGTCTGGATCGGTGATTCATTGCTCGCCAAGCCGCGCCACGATCCGCTGACCCTGATTGCGGCCATTGCGGCGCGGACCGAAAAGGTCAAAATCGGCACCGCGGTGCTGCTGCCGATGCTGCGCAACCCGGTGTTGCTTGCCCATCAGGTTGCGAC
>CAJQLI010000357.1 GCA_905479125.1 uncultured Alphaproteobacteria bacterium
CGTCCCCGGCCATGGCGACCTTCGCACCCGCCGCCTGCAACTCCGCGATCAGCGCGCCCTTGTCTTCGGGCAGCAGGTCGGCACGGACGTCCGTAATACCGAGCTTCGCGGCAACGGCCTGAGCAGTGCGGGCGCTGTCGCCGGTCGCCATGACGATTTTAAGACCGCTCGCATGCAAACGGGCCAGGGCTGCGGGCGTGGTATCCTTGATCGGGTCGGCGACCGCGATCAGGCCTGCGAGCGCACTGTCGATTGCGACGAACATGGCCGTTTCACCCGCATCCCGGCGCATATCGGCCTCCGCCGCGATCTGAGCCGTCTCGATACCGGCATCGTCGAGCAGCGCCCGGTTGCCGAGCAGGACGCGTTTACCGTCGACCATACCCGTGACGCCTTTGCCGGTGACCGCATCAAAATCCTGCGCGTCGGACAGCACAAGGCCGCGGTCAGCAGCGGCACTGACGATGGCATCGGCCAGCGGATGCTCCGACCCGCGTTCCAGACTGGCGGCCAAACGCAGGATGTCTGCCTCAACCTGCCCTGCTGCCGCAACGACCGCCGACAGCGCGGGCTTGCCTGCCGTCAACGTACCGGTCTTGTCGACAATCAGGGTGTCGACACCTGCGAGTCGTTCAAGCGCCTCGGCATCGCGGATCAGTACACCGGCGCGCGCGCCTCGCCCGGTCGCGGTCATGATCGACATCGGTGTGGCGAGCCCAAGCGCGCAGGGGCAGGCGACGATCAGCACCGACACGGCGACGACCACCGCATAGGCGAGAGACGGTTCAGGGCCGAAGGATGCCCAGACGATAAAGGCGGCGATCGCGCTGAGCACCACGGCGGGCACAAAAATACCGGCCACCCGGTCAGCGACTTTCTGTACCGGCGCACGACTGCGCTGGGCGGCGGCAACCATGTCAACAATCCGTGACAGCATGGTGTCACCACCGACATGAGTCGCCTCCATGATCAGCGCCCCCGTGCCGTTGATGGTTGCCCCGGTTACGATATCCCCGACATTTTTCTCGGCAGGTACAGGTTCCCCGGTCAGCATCGATTCGTCGACCGATGAGCGGCCATCGACCACGATACCGTCGACGGGGATTTTTTCACCCGGGCGGACGCGCAGGCGATCGCCGGTTTTGACCTCTTCGAGGGCGATTTCCACCTCGGTGCCGTCGTCTTTGATCTGGCGCGCAGACTTGGCAGCCAGGTCGAGCAGGGCGCGCAGGGCACTGCCCGTCTGTTCGCGGGCACGAAGTTCCAGCATCTGTCCCAACAGGACAAGGACGACAATCACAGCCGCCGCCTCGAAATAGACCCCGACCGAGCCATCGGGCTGGCGGAATCCGCCCGGGAATATGCCGGGGGCAACCGTCGCCACGACACTGAACGAAAACGCCGCGCTGACGCCAAGGGCGATCAGTGTGAACATGTTGAGATTGCCGGTTATGACAGAGCGCGCACCGCGGACGAGAAACGGCCAGCCACACCACAGCACCACCGGGGTCGCCAGAACCAGTTCCACCCACGCCGCCATATGCGCGCCGCCCAGACCGGACAGCCATTCCTTGACCGGCAGACCGGCCATCGGGCCCATGGACACAGCGACCAGTGGGACGCCCAGTATCGCACCGACGAAAAAACGCCGCGTAAAATCGACCAGTTCGGGGTTCGGACCGGCATCGGCGGGCGGTATGCCCATAGGTTCCAGCGCCATACCGCAGACCGGGCAGCTGCCGGGGCCTTCCTGTATGATTTCGGGGTCCATCGGACAGGTAAACATGGTGCCGGCAGGCGCGTTGGCTGCCGCTTCAAGATGCGCACCCGACAGGTAATGTTGAGGGTCGGCGGCAAAGCGGTCGCAACAGCCCTGACCGCAGAAATGATAGGTCTCGCCATCATGATCATGACGCGGTTTTCCCGCTGACGTATCGACGGTCATGCCGCAGACAGGATCCGTGGCAGTTTCAATCACGCTTTGATCGGCTGTATCCATAATGTCATGTAAACCGCGTCCCGCGTCGCTGCAAGAGCGGGGTCAAAAGCCTAGATGTCGATATCGGCCCAGATCGGCGCATGGTCCGACGGTTTTTCCCAACCGCGGGCATCACGGTAAACACCGGCATCGGTCACTTTCGGGGCAAGTGCCGGGCTGACCCAGATATGGTCGAGCCTGCGCCCCTTGTCGCTGCCGGGCCATGAACGATTGCGGTAACTCCACCAGGAATAGAGCTTTTCATCCTCCGGCACGATGGCGCGGATCGCATCCACCCAGCCGTGGGCCGCGCGCCAAGCTTCCAGCGCGTCAATCTCGACCGGTGTATGACTGACGACTTTGAGCAACTGCTTGTGCGACCAGACATCGTTTTCATGCGGTGCGATGTTTAGGTCACCGACCATGATATGCCGGCCTTTTTTGGGCAGCTTGGCCGACCAGTCGGTCGCTTCGCTCAGGAAGTCCATCTTGTGCGCGAACTTTTCGTTGATCTTCGGGTCCGGCTCATCGCCGCCGGCGGGGACGTAGAAATTATGCAGAAAGGTCTTGTCGCCGATATCGGCCGCGACATGGCGGCAATCCTCACGTGCGCACCAGTCCCGGCTGCCGCCGTCGGACATTGCCGCGTTGGATAATATGGCGACACCGTTATAACCCTTCATCCCGCGCACGAGCTGCCGGGTGAACCCCGCTTCCGTGATCGCATCGGTGGGGAAATCCGAATCCTGCGCTTTTGTCTCCTGCAGACACATAAAATCAGGCTGCAACGCATCGGCAACTTTCTTCAGCGTGTCGATCCGCAGACGTACAGAGTTGATATTCCAGGAAACGATACGCATACGGGCCGTCCTTGATGTTTTGTTTATTCGGCGGCGATTTTCTTGCCGGTGCGCTCAACGGCACGTTCACGGCATGCAGCACCGAATTCGCGCCACAGGCCCATGGACAAGGCGTTTTGGTCAAAGCGCCACTCCGCATGCCATTGGACGCCGACACAGAATGCTTTGGACGATGTATGGCGAATGCCCTCTGTGACGCCGTCCAGCGATACGCATTCGATTTCGAACCCGGGCGCCAGCGCGTCTACTGCCTGGGCGTGAAGTGAATTGACCATGATCTCGCGCGCGCCGCAGAGTTTGTGAAAGAGCCCGTCTTCCAGCGTCACAACCAGGTGGCGCTCGCTGAATTTGTGCTCCAAATCGCCCTCACGCGGCATGCGGTGATCGTTAAAGCCGTCGACTTCGTGAACCCGGTAGTGCAGCGAACCACCCATGGCGACATTTATTTCCTGGATCCCCCTGCAGGAACCGAACACCGGCACACCCTGTTCGACACAGGCACGGACGAGCGGCAACACGGTGTTATCCCGCAATGGATCGCGGATTTCGTCTTCGGGAAAGGGAGGGCCGCCATAATGATGCGGTTCAACATTTGCGCGCCCGCCGGTGAGCATCAATCCGTCCAACCGGCTGGCGAGATCTGCGAAATTGTAGTCTTCTGCAAGGGCTGGAATAACCATTGGCATCGCGCCTGCACCATCGGCGACGGCGCGGATATATCGCTCTCCCGCTCCATGCTGTGCCATGGAATGGCTGGGGAGAAAAATCTGGCTGGCAGGTATGCCTACAAGCGGTTTCGGAGCGTTATCGACCATGGATAAGGGCTATCACGTCACTACCCTGTCGGCAATATGTACGGTCGGAAATACGCTGAATATCACCGCGCGTATCCTAATTTGAATGCAGTTCAGGTTCGAATTTCGTCTCGTCAAAAATAAACACGTCCCGGGGAATTGAGACATTGAACTTCGGTGCGACAAGGCTGACCGAGGTCGAAATACCCTGCACATCGGTGACGGTCCATTTACGCAGCGCAAGGGGCGCCGCCGTGAACGTAAGGACGAAACGACCGGCATCTGGCTCATCGGTCTGGAACAACGATACAGAGACCGTCCGCGCGTCCCGTATAACGCGCTCGACGGAGATATCACCACTCAGCAAAATCCGATCGCGAACCAGAAATGCGGCCGGCGTGGATTTCAACGGCACATGCCAGACGGCTTCGAGGTCGGTATCAACATGAGCGAGCCAATTGCCATTGGCATAGACCTGAATATTCGACGGATTCCGGTATTGCAGCCGCAGGCGTTTGGGGCGCTCTATAAAAATAGTCCCCTCTGCCACCTTGCCGCCGGTGGAAAGCTGCACAAACTTGCTCCGCAGGGATTCAATCGTGTTCAGATAAGCTTCTATCCGCGCAATATCTGCCCGGTCCTGATCGGTAATCCGGTAAGCCGCAACGGCAGGCGCGGAAAACCCGGCGAGCAGAAACACCATAACGATAAAGCGGGCAAATCCTGTCATGACCCTTATATAGGCTCGCGATAGGGCAATTGTAAGGCATCCCGTTCCAGCCATCTTTTTACATTTCTGCACTATCAATATCGCGCGCCAGCACTTCGCGTTTACCGGCATGATTGGCACGGCTGATCACGCCTTCCGCCTCCATCCGTTCGACGATGCGCGCTGCACGGTTATAGCCGATCTGCAAATGACGCTGGACGAAGCTGGTGGATGCCTTCCGTTCACGGCATACAACTGCCACCGCACGGTCGTACATTTCGTCATCACCCGACCCACTGCCGGATCCACTGCTCTCGTCACCTGACGGGATGAAGGGGCTTTCATGATCGCCCTCGGTGACCTCTTCGATATAGTCGGGTTCCGCCTGCGCGCGAAGGAAGCTGACGACGCGTTCGACGGCTTCATCTGACGCAAACGGACCGTGGACGCGGCTGATCCGCCCGCCGCCCGCCATATACAGCATGTCACCCTGGCCGAGCAGCTGTTCAGCGCCGCCTTCGCCCAGAATGGTGCGACTGTCGATCTTCGATGTCACCTGGAATGAGATACGGGTCGGGAAGTTCGCCTTAATCGTGCCGGTAATGACATCGACCGACGGACGCTGGGTTGCCATGAT
>CAJQLI010000358.1 GCA_905479125.1 uncultured Alphaproteobacteria bacterium
CCCAGCTGAATCCGTCCAGGTCGATCCGGTCTTCCGACCCGTTGCGTGCCGTGAAATCTGTAATCGTCAGTGTGCCGAACTTGTTGTCGCCCCATCCGCGTAGTTCGAATGTGTCATTCCCGCCATAGGCGAAAATGGTGTCATTTCCGGCGCCGCCGTTGATGATGTCATCATCATTTCCTGTCGATATGTAGTCGTGTCCGTCTCCGCCATTGATTGTATTTTTACCGGACCCGCCGTTGATATGGTCGTTGCCTCCCGCGCCGGTCAGAATGTCATCGCCATCACCACCGCTGATATTGTCGTCTCCGTTTCTGCCCGTAAGCACATCGTCTCCGTCGGTGCCGACCAGGTCGAGCGGGAGGAGTGACAGATCGGGAAAGCTGGCTTCGACCAGTTCGCTCTTCGACACACCGTTCAGTGTCACGCTTGCGGTGCTGCCGGAGTTGTTAAGTAACCTTTCGGTGGAGGAGAGGCTTTCTCCCTGTTCGACGACAAAGGCGATAGCATCGGCCCCGGTGGCGATCCTGACACCGTCTGCGGTATCGACAGCGAGATTGAGCAGGTCGTTAAACGAGCCGCTGAATATGGTCGTCAGGTCGAGTATGTCGGACCCAGCGGTGAAATCCGAAATCGTATCGTGGCCGCTATTGGCCGATACGATAAAGGTATTGTTTCCGTGTCCGCCGGAAAGGGTATCATTTCCCTCGCCGCCATTGATCGTGTCGTTTCCACCGCCTGCGTTGATAGTGTCGTCGCCGGTGCCGCCGGTGATTTTGTCAGGGCCTCCCTGCCCGGTGATCGTATCGTCTCCGGCGCCGCCATCGATCAGGGCATCACCGCCACCGCTGCCGGTAATGGTGTCGTCTCCGTCACCACCATAAATGGTTGCGTGGCCATGACTGGCGGTAATGATGTCATTTCCACCGTAACCGTAAAATGTTTCGTATCCGCCAACGCCGGTCAGGATATCGTCGCCCTCGGTCCCGATCCGATTGGGGTAATAATTCTGAAAATCTTCCGCAACCAGGTCGTTACGATCGACGTTTTGCAAAATGATTGTGTAGTCGCCGGTCAATGCGATGTGGGTATCGGTTCCGACCTGGGTGGTGACATCCAGAATTTCATCAAAATCGCGGGCAATCTGAACCCCGGAAAGTTCCCAGCTGTGGCCGTCCAGGTCGATCCTGTCTTCTGCGCCGTCGCCTGCCGTGAAGTCCGTGATCGTCAGGGTGCCGAATTTATTGTTCCCCCAACCCCGAAGCTCGAAAGTATCATTTCCGTCGCCGCCTGTGACGGTATCAACCCCGCCCTGAGAGAGAATGGAATCGTCTTCGTCGGTTCCAACGAGAATGTCGTCGTTATCGCTGCCATAAATATTTGCCACGGTGATTTTCTAGCCCCAATCTCGATATAAACCGGGCCTGGATGCCCGGAAAACCGTCTTTCTGAAGATCAAGTTTATCGGGCTTGTTTTAAATTTATCTAAAATTTTAGGAATAATGAATCGTTAAATTTCTACTTATGAGTGTGGTTTTTTGCGCGTCTAATTGCGTTTGTTTTGTGCAGATAGGGGGTGACAAAAGACGGTCCGGGAGATATCAATTTTCGATGGTTGAAAATTCCAATATTGATACCCCCACCATCGATGCCGCATTCACCTATGCTGTCGATACCGGCGAAAAAATCGTCAATGAAACCCTGGGCGACGGCGATATGGGGCGACGGCGAACCGGTGTGGTGGAAGACAAAATCATGAAGGTGCGCAATGGTCGCCCGCTGCGCGACACGTTCGATCTAGAAACCCATGGCTTCGTGTTTGTCGATCATCCGACAAGGATGAAGGATTTCTTCGACGCCGATGAACTGCGCTCGGTCTACTACAGGGAAGCCGAGGAACTGGTGAAGGCGCAGACGGGCGCCACGCGTGTCCATGTGTTCGATCATACGTTGCGCTCGGGCGACGAGGATACGCGGAACGAAAAATTGGTACGTGAGCCGGTGACCCGTGTCCATAACGATTACACCGAATGGTCAGGCCCGAACCGGGTGCGTGACCTGCTTCCCGATGAAGCTGAAGATCTTCTGACCCGGCGCTTTGCCATAGTTCAGGTGTGGCGGGCGATCAGGAACCCGATCGAGTCCCACCCGCTCGGCATCGTCGATGCGCGCTGCCTGGCGGAACCGGATCTGGTTATTTCAGAGCGCCGCTATCCCGACCGGATCGGTCAGACCTATCAGATCGCCTATAATCCCGACCATGAATGGTATTACTTTCCGTTGATGGCGCGCGACGAGGCGCTGGTGTTCAAGGTCTATGATTCCGCGAAAGACGGACGGGCGCGTTTCACTGCCCATTCCGCTTTCGAGGACCCCACCAGTCCGCCCGATGCTGCGCCGCGCGAGAGCATCGAGATGCGCACCATCGCCTTCTTCTGATTATAGCTTCCCGGCCAGCCGGTTACCCTTCGTAGCCGGTGCGCCGCGCGTCGATGATGTAGCGCCCGCCGGCTTTCACGACTTTTTCGCCGCGTTCCATTTCCGCCAGTAACTGGTCGGCATCTGTAATGGGCTCGTTGCCCTCGAACCCCTGCGCGACAGCAAGTGCAATGATATCGACCGGTGGCTGGTCGAGGCGCTGGCCGACCCACTTGTTCTGTGGTGGCCGGTCGCGGATCACTGCAACACGTTCCTGGTGGGCCTCGTCATTGAAGTAGGACCGGTTATTGGCGACGACGACCATCAGCGGCAGTTCCATGTGCGATGCGGTCCAGAAGGCATTCACCCCCATCAGGAAATCGCCGTCCCCCATGACGGCCACGGGCAGTCGGTGCGGCACTCGCCCTCAAAGATTCCGGCCGCC
>CAJQLI010000359.1 GCA_905479125.1 uncultured Alphaproteobacteria bacterium
AATACGCTTCCACATCAAGGTTGTGCTGTTTGTTGCCCCAGTCCTCACCGATTACGAAGATATCGGCATTCACCGCCGTGCAGCCGGACACATATTCGAGCTCATGGTAGGGACGAACGATGTCGACACACGCCATTGCTTCCAACATCTCCACTCGTTGTTCGAGCGGAATAACAGGGACATTGGGCTTGTACAGATTGACGACCTCGTCTGCCGCCACCCCGACGGCGACTACGTCACCCAAACTCCGGCACCGGTTCAGCAAAGCCAAATGCCCCACATGGAGCAGATCAAATGTACCCACCGTGTAAATAATCATTAATATTTGAAACCAATATACAATTAATTGCTCTATATATTATAAATATTTATAAATTGATATAGACATTTAGGCCCCACAATGACGCAAAAAATATTAGAAAATCAAAAAAATCCACAAAGAATAATTATATCGTATGCCTGGGATATCCCAAATATTTGTTCACTTTCGGGATTATTCTGCACACTCATCGCAATTTATTTTATCATTTTGGGTAATTACTCCGCCGCGATGATAGGAATGATCTGGGCTGTCGCATTCGATTGGGCCGATGGACTCATTGCGCGCCGGATGAAAGGGAGAACCGGTTCGGACGGACAGTTCGGCGGCCAGCTTGATGTCCTGATCGACATCGTCAGCTACGGGGTCACGCCCGCCATCCTTCTGTTGAGCTACGGCAAATTCGATCCCCTCTTCCTGCCGGGTGCATTTTTGATGCTTGCCGCCGGCGCCATACGGCTGAGCTATTTCAGTACGTTCGGCCTTGCCGACGGATCGAAATACACAGGGCTCGCGATCGACAATAACAGTATCGCGCTTGTGTTCCTGTTTCTGTTCGAAGGCATGGTGAGTACGGAGGTATTTTCAGTCATGCTCTATGCCGCCGGACTGGGCCTCGCAGCACTGAACGTCTCGCAGATTTCAACGCCAAAGCTCTCCGGAAAACCGATCAATGTCGTCCTTCTCGCGACATATACCCTCGCAATATCAGCAATCTATGGCTGGAAACTTCTGTAAGGTCTGCAGCGGCAAGCCCCTTCGCCCCGAAGAACCCTGAAGGCGGAAACTCAGTCCCGCGTCCAGGCGCTGCCCCACAGGTTCAAGGTGCGCGGTTCGGTTTTCCATTCACCGGGGGCCGCGTCGAAGTCGCGGGTTTCCAGCTCGGCCGACAATTCGACCGGGTTGCCGTCGGGATCGCGCACGAAGATGAACAGGTTGTTCCCTGCACCATGACGGGCCGCGCCCCATTCGATCTCGGTGTGCTGAGCGGCGAAATGATCGCCCCAGTCGCGGATGTCATTCCAGCAGGTCGTCTCGTAACATTGATGATCAAACCGCGACGATGACGCTGCGAACAGGGCAAGGTCGTGGTGTTCATGATCCGAGCGCAGGAAACAGGCGGACACGCCGCCATCATCATTCTTCACGATGTCGGAGGCGCGGAATCCGATCGTGCCGGTGAAAAAGGCTATCAGACTGTCCATGTCGGTGGTGCAAATGCCAAGATGCTGCAACCGGCCGGGCAGACGGTCCGGCGTGTCGGTCTCCGCCCGCACCGGCAGGCCGAAGACAAAGCATTTGCCGTCGGTATCGAGAATCGCAATCTGTCCATCGGCGAATACCGGCGAGCGGATATCGGACCGCGCAACGTCCTTCGCCGCCAGATCGGCATCAAGCCGGGCAAGCTGATCGGCATCCGCCAGCGCATAGGCGACATAGCCGAAGGCCTTTTCGTCCGCCGGCCGAAACACGATGTTGCGCTGCCGTCCAGATAACCAGACTGCCCCGTCGGCCAGCTTCCCGGAGTCCAATTCCAGATGGGTCTCGTACCACGGCACGACCACATCGATCTGCGGCGTATCGAGACAGAAATGATGCAGATGGGCGGGCCAGAGAGGCGGCTTGGTCATGGCAAACGGCTTTCGGTCGGTGAGTACAGACTGTTACGCCGGGCAGGCGCAATCATTTTTTGAAATGTTACTGCGCATAAGAAACGAAGAAAACGGCGCCCCTTCACCCCAGCCGGGCAATCTGTGCATCCGTCAGTTCGACCGACCGGTAATCGGCAGGATTGGTGGTTTCAAGCATTTCGAGATCCTTTGACCAGCCTGTCACCGCGTGTTTAATCCCGGCGGGCAGCAGGTGAACGTCGCCGACGTTCAGGCGCACCTCGCCTTCGCCCTCATACCAGAATTTCACCCAGCCCTTGAGCACATAGACCAGCAGGAATTCGCAATCCGGGTGCACATGGTGGCGGACCGGAGGCTTGGCCCCCTTGGCGACGCGGATAACGTGGCTGCCATATTGTCGGCCCGTCGCTTCCTCGACGCCGAAATGGCGGTACTCGAACTGCGGCCGGATATCTTCCTTGATCCATTTTGCGCCCTTGGCCTTGTCAATCACCAGGTCGAACTTACGTACGCGCGGCTTCGCCGTTTTCTTTTTGGCGACAGATTTTTTTGCCACGGTTTTCTTCGCTACGGTTTTTTTCGACACAACTTTATTATCAGCCGTCTTTTGGGGTGCTGTCTTCTTGCCTGTCGTCTGCCTGGATACAGTCTTCTTGGATGCCGTGGCCATATGGACCTCCTCATTCGGGGACGGGTTCGGATAAAACCCTAGCACAGGGCTGCGGGCAAACGCCACGCACCTGCCCTTCTCCTCTCGCCGAATGCAGCGCAGATTATGCCCTCACCGGATCAGCCAGTACGGCTCCGGTGAGAAATGATCGACCAGGGCATCGACGAAGGTTCTGATTTTTGCCGACAGGTGCCGGGTCGGCGGATAGATCGCATACATGCCGACTTCGGGGAACGTATAATCCTTGAGGACCCGGACAAGCCGGCCCTCCTTGATCGCCTCCCACACGATGAAATCAGGCATGGAGATAATACCCGCCCCTTCGACCGCACTTGCCAGCAACAGGTCGCCGTTATTCGAAAAGATGTTACCCGTCGCCTCCATCATCACCGGGCCGTCACCGCCCTCGACATGCCAGGGTTCCGACCAACCGCCCCGCGCATAGGTAAGGCAGTTATGATTTTCCAGATCGCGTGGATGCTGCGGCACCCCATTGCGATCAAGATACGCGGGCGACGCGGCACAGACACGCCGCACGCTTGCGAACCGACGGGCGATCAGGCTCGAATCTTCCAGCTCGCCAACCCGGATTGCCAGGTCGTAGGATTCCTCGAGAATATCGACCGGCCGGTCATCGAGGGTGATGTCGACCGTAACCTCCGGGCGGGCCACCGCGTATTGCGAAATGACCGGCCCGAGATGGCGCAGACCGAAAGACAGCGCAGCATTAACACGGAGCATTCCCTGGGGTTCCGCGTGCTCATTCGATGCCGCACGGTCGGCTTCCTCGACGTCAGACAGTATCCTCTGGCATCTGTCCAGATAACCGCGACCGATATCCGTCAGGGCCAGGTGC
>CAJQLI010000360.1 GCA_905479125.1 uncultured Alphaproteobacteria bacterium
CCACACCGGTGCAGAGCAGCGCGATCCCGAGACGAGGATTCTGGACGCGTGTCGCGACGTCCATCAGCGGTATTCCCGGGAGGTCGTCATGATTGGTATCTCCCGGAAATCGCTGTGGTTACTGAAAGATAGACATTCTGGTCGGTTTGATCCGTGTGACCACCATGGCTTCGCGGTCCAGCACGTCATTCAGCCTCGGGCTGATGCCTTCGGTCCATTCGGTGCTGCCATAGACGGCATCGTACAAGGCTGCGCGCTGTTCTTCGCTTTCAAAGCGGCGGATCCAGACATAGACCGACTCGTCGTCCTCGCCGCGGAAGCTGCCGGTGATGACCATGCCCTTGCCGACCTGGAAGGGGATGATTTCTTCTTCCATGATCTTCAGCCACGCATCCATCTGGCCGGGGCGGACCTTGTATTGCCGTAATTCGTAAAATGCCATTGGGTTTCTCCCTTTCGGATTGCTTTTATTCGTCGACGACGGCGGTCACATCGATCTCGACCATGGCGCCTTCGACCAGCAATGCCTGGACGCCGACGCAGGTGCTCGTGGCAGATTGATCACCGTCGTAGAAATCCATCATCGCCTTCATGATAACCGGGCGGTGGTCGAGCTGCAGCCCGACAATAAATACCCGCTGTCGCACCACGTTTGCAGGCGTTGCCCCTGCCAGCGCCAGCGCCTTGCGAATGGTGTCGTAGACATAAGCCATCTGTGCGCCCAGATCGCCGGGTGCGACAAGCTCGCCTTCGGGTGTCGACGGGACAAGGCCGGACAGGTGGACTGTCCTGCCGCCGGTGCTGGTCACCAGGTTGGTGAAATGCGGCTTGTTCCAGAGAAAGTCCGGGCGGATGCGCTCAATTTTGGCAGGCATGGTTTTCCCGTGTGAATTTGAACCCGCATTATGCGCGGGTCGCGGGCGGGGAGACAATGGGAAGGAGGTGGGAATTTTTGCGGCGTCGCCATGCAAAAACGGCGCCACCCGAAGGTGACGCCGTTTGGTGTCAGAGCCCGGGTTAAGGCTTATTCATACATCAGCGATTTCAGTTTTTTGTAATCGACATTGTAGTTTGTGTACTTGTCGTTCACGGCCCATTTCGCGCCATAAATTGTTTTGAGATAGGCTTTGCCATATTCGCCGTCGAGTACGACGTCCTTGACGCCTGCCTTGGCCAGCTTGGCTTCGTCTGCTGCGAGGTTTGCCGCGACGACCTCGTTGCTCCTGACTTCGTACTGCTTGGCGATTTTGGTCAGGAAGTCCCGTTCGGCCTGGGTCAGGCTCGCCCATTTGTTTTTATTCACAATGGTCAGGAAGGTCGCGCCGTAGAAATTGGGCGTGATTTTGTACTTGAGGAATTTCTCCCAACCGTACTTGGTGACCGACCCCTTGGGCCAGGCAATACCATCGACCACGCCTCGTTGCAGTCCCGTATAGACATCACCAGGAGAGATGGCGACCGGTGTTGCGCTCATTGCGGACAGCAGGGGTTTGTACAGACCGGTTGAGCGCATCTTGACGCCCTTGAGGTCGAGCCCGGTTGTCTTGCTCAGTTTCGGTTTTTCGATCGTGTACATGTAGAACGTGGACACGTCATATGCCGGAAATGCCAGAATGTGTGCATTCAGGCCTTTGCTCCACGCTTCTTCAAGCATCTTTGTCGCACCGTTCGCGCGCATTTCGGCAAGCGACTTGTTATGGGCGCCGAGCAGACGCGCTTCTGGCAGGTCGGCGCCGTAATACGGTGCCGGGCAGAAGATCAGGTCGATAAGACCGCGTTTCAGAAGGCCACCCTGCTTGCGGAACGGTGTGATTTCCGGCCCGCCGATATAGTTGAGCTTAAGCCCGATATCGTTCTTTTGTGCGGGTTTGAGGAACTCGTTCAGAAAAACGACGACATGGTCATGGGTCTTGATCTGACAGGTCGAAACCTTGAGCGTCGACGACTGCGCCGGCATGGACCATGCCACGGCGGCCGCGGCCATAGCCGGGATTAAAATTGATCTGCGTATCATCTGGTAATTCCTCCATTTGTTTGTCACGGGACGTCCCGTCTTTTTGGTTGCCGGATAATTGCCGCACTACGCGCTTTACGCATTACACAGGGGCCGGTGACGCTACATCAGGCTGGGAAGCCAGAGAGCGAGAGCCGGGAAGAAAATCAGGATTACGATAAGGATCGCGTCGCAGACGAGGAACGGAAACGCGGCGCTCGCGACCTGGAACAGGGTGGTGCCCTTGGGCGCCACCCCAAGCATCACATAAAGCAGCAACCCGAACGGTGGGGTGGTACCGGCCATCTCGAAGGTCATAAGAACGAACAGGCCGAACCAGATCAGATCGAACCCAAGCTGCTGGGCCAGCGGGAAGAAGATCGGCACCGTGATCAGCATCATGGAGGTCGGGTCCATGAACATGCCGAGCGTGATCAGGATGAAAAACATGATCAGGAGTACCCAGTACTTGGATATCCCGAACCCGATTGCCCATTCCAGAAGCCCGGCGCTGGCACCGGAAAACGCCAGGAGCTGGCTGAATACGGTCGAACTCATGATGATGAAGAACACCATCGCACCGACCTTGACCGTGGCTTCAACCGAGGTGCGTAGCGCGGTGAAGGTCAGGACCCTAAACGCGGTCGCCAGGATCATCACGCCGAGTACACCGAAGGCGGCGGCCTCGGTCGGTGTTGTCCAGCCGAGGATGATAAAACCCACCACCATGAACACGACCAGCCCCATCGGCAGAATGTTGGTGCAGACGAGTTTTACCCTTTCCAGCACAGGTGGCATATCGACCGCATAGGCCGGCGCGGAATCGGGGTTCATCTTTATCTGGAAGAAAATCATCGCGGCGTAGAGGCCGGCCAGCAGGAAACCCGGCAGGAACCCGGCGATGAGCAGGCTGCCGACGTCGATATTGGCGATCGAGGCGAGCAGCACGCCCAGCGCCGACGGTGGAATGATCATTGCCAGCCCGCCGGTGCCGAGGATCGGTCCCATCGACATGCGCCGGTTATATCCCCGGCGCTGCATCTCCGGCACCATCAGGGAACCGAGCATCGCCGTATTGGCCATGCTCGAACCGGTCAGGGTGGAAAACACGGACCCGCCGGCGACCGTCAGGTAACACAGGCGGCCGGGCAGGCGGCCGAACAGCACGTCGAGCCCGTCAAACACCCGGATCGCAAGGCCGGTGTGAAAAAACAGGGACCCCATCATGATGAACATCGGTACCGGACCCAGCGTAAAGCGGGTAAGCAGGGATGTTGAATTGTCGACGATCTGCGTCCAGGCAGCCCAGTCGCCCATGAAAAGCAGCGCGCCGATGATGTTTGCCGTGATAAACGTCATGGCAACGGGAATGCCCATTGCCATGAAGAACATTACCATGCCGATGAGGGTGGCGAGCGCCCAGTACCATTCCATATCCATGGTTTAGACACCCCCCCGTTCTTCGATCTTCTGGGTGTACATATCGTCGATCCCGATCAGGTAGCGGGCAAATTCGATTGCGACGAACAGCAGGCAGATCGGCATCGGGAAATAGAGCGTCCAGAGCGGCATATCGACACTGCGGACATCGACCATGCTGTCCTGCCACGCGACCATGACAAGCCCGGCGGCATGGACGCAGTATATCGATGCGGCGACCGTACAGATCGCGTAGACAACCTTGGCGATGACTTTTTTGACGGCCGCCGGCATGAACTGGGTCACCGCGTCGATAAACACGTGCCCCTTGATGCGAACCAGCCAGGGGGCCGCCAGCATCGTGAACCACAGCAGGATGTATTCGACGACTGAAATTGTGAAGGCGGGCGGGATAAATCCGACGATGCGCATCGTCACGTCGACGACGATCATCACGAAGCTGAGGAAAATAAGGATTCCCGCCAGTACCGCCATCCCGTTCAGGATGGCGTTATACCCTTTGAAAATGCTTTGCACGGATCAGCTCCTGCCCGGGTCGGACTGAGGCCCCTCCGCGTGACAGCGTGCTGCGCGCCAGGAAAGCTCGATCATGTTCCCCCCATTCTGTTATCCCGGCTATTTGCCGGATTTTTATTCTTACTAACGGTACGCGTCGGGTAACGGCTTAAGCGTACTACGATTGCGCACCGCGATGCGAATCAAATGGAAGTAGCAATGAGGAGTGGAGGGCGTGCGGCGCGTTCTTTGGCTGCGGGGGATGCCTGATTATGGGGTTCGTCACCAAAGGCCAAATAGTGACAGACAGAAGTCGATGTGATTTGAGGGACCACAAGCGTTATTCAGCGATTTCTCCCGAGCGCCCCCGGGCCGACCAGATGAAAAACAATCGCGAGAGATTCTTGACCTGTTTGCGGAAGCGATAGTCGCAATTGAAAAATTTGATGCCTGTGAACTGGCTTAGAACCCAAGGTGGCAGCAATACCAGTATCAGCCCTGAAAATAGGGCTGCTGACAGCCAGAACGACGGCATGGCACGTCGGACCAGAGACTGCATGTTTATGTATGCTTCTTCCCTGAGGATGGGCTTTTGAGAGTCAAGGATCGTTGCCGCATAGTCGTGCGCACCGTAGGCGAGAAGGACAAGCAGAAATTTTACAATCATGGCCTCCTTGTCGTCAGACGGCTCTCGGTCCAGGCGTTTCTGGAATTCTTCGATAGAAAGGAAATAGACGGCATCGGCGACGGTAGCCTGGTGGTTTGTCGTTGCGCCGATGCGGTTGGATGCCGCGACGAATCTCATAAGATAGAGGTTCCATAACACGTATCCATGCTTCTGGATGAACACGTCGCATTCGCTGAAAAGCGGTGAGTCTATTCGCAAACGTTCGAACTGGACCTCGACCTGAAGGCCGAGGCACCTGTCGGTTATTACCCGTTGCGCGCCTTTTAGAATTTCCAGATCGGCGCCTTCGGTATCGATTTTTATGAAATCCGGGCGATAAGCGTTGCCGATAACGTCATCCATAGCATCGACAGAAATTTCATCTGTAGAGACAATTTCCATGTTCTCTGCATTGTTATGACGGCTGACGACGGGGGCGTTTGGCAGAAATAAAGAGGAAGCCTGGGGAAATGCCGTTGTGTAGAATGGCAATACCCGTTTCGAAGACCAGAGCGCTGTCTTGAACACTGCTTGACCCGGTTTGGGTACCCCGTCGTCTCTCGGTTCGAACAGGATAAAAAAGCAGAATTGTTTTAATCGCTTCCATCGCTCTTCAAGCCCCCCGTTTGCACCGATATCGCACACAATCAAGGGAGAAGATGCCATGACGCGATCGAGCCAGGCGCTTCTAGGTACCCAGTTAAAGTCCAGAAAGCGTTTCATGTCCTTTGTCGTCCTCGCTCCTGCGGGGCTCCTGCGGGATAGCGCGCACCGGTGCCTTCATCCAGGCAAAATCACACGTATTCGATCAAAAATTTTGCGCCGGCACCAACTTTGTCTTGGAAAATGGGCATATGACGACGGGCCTTAAGCCCGGGTTGCCTAAGGCATTTGTTGGTCGGAGTGAGAGGATTCGAACCTCCGGCCCCTGCCTCCCGAAGACAGTGCTCTACCAGGCTGAGCTACACTCCGACCGGAACGGGCGGGGTTATACCCCCCTGTGCGGCGCCGGGCAAGTGAATGCACGGCGGGAATAGCGATTATTGATGGGGTGGCGCGCGGTGTGGCTTCGGCTACGATATGGGTTAATTAATTTTGCCCCTGCCGGGCGTTGTCTTGGACCCAAGGAAAGCGACATGTCAGAAACTACCACCGCCGAAACGCCGCCAGAAAAGCCGCCGGGCACGATGATTTCCCGGAAAGAGGGGGGCATCGGCTGGATGATTTACGACCAGCAGGCCAAATACAATGCGGTTACCTATGACATGCGCCGGGCGATCCCCGGAATCATGGCCGATTTCGAAGCCGATGACGATGTACGTGTCGTCGTCATCGCGGGGGCAGGCGAAAAAGCGTTTATCTCGGGCTCTGACATTTCCCAGTTCGGTGCGAAGCGGTCGTCTGAAGATGCCCGCAAGTTATATGATGAAGCCTCGGCCCAGGCGAACGCGGCGATGGCGGCTTTCTCAAAGCCGATGATCGCCATGATCCACGGGTATTGCCTTGGCGCCGGTGTGCTGACGGCAATGCTGTGCGATTTCCGCATTGCCGCCGATAACGCGAAGTTCGGCGCGCCGCCGGCAAAGCTCGGGCTCGGCTTCGGTTATGGCGGGGTAGACGACCTTGTGAATCTGGTCGGCCCCGCTTACGCCGCCGAAATGCTGTTCACCGGGAGCCGCTATGGTGCCGAAGATGCGCTGCGGATGGGGTTGGTGAATCGGGTTGTCGCTTATGCCGACCTGGAAGACACCGTGCGCGATATCGCCGGTATCATTGCCGCGAATGCACCGTTGACCCTGAAATCGGTCAAGACGTCTATTCGCAATACCCAGCTGGATGAAAGCGGGCGCGATATGGCGGATGTCCAGGCCCAGATCGATGCCTGTTTCGCGAGTGACGATTACAAGGAAGGCCAGGCGGCCTTCATGGAAAAGAGGGCGCCTGAATTCAAGGGCCGGTAGGGCCGTTTGGCCTAGTAACTCCGATGGATCGCGAATTCGACGGCTTCGATCATCGCCGTCTTGATCTCGCTGTCGGGGAACGGCTCAAGCGCCTGGTGAGCCTTTGCGCCGTAATCGCGGGCACGTTCGATCGTGGCGGTCAGTGCACCTGATTTTTCGAGCATGCCCACCGCGCGGCGGAAATCGCCTTTTTTCTGTTCCTGGTCTTCAAGCGTGCGGCGCCAGAACGACTTTTCCTCTTCGTCGGCGGCGTTGAAGGCGAGCACGATCGGCAGGGTGATTTTGCCGTCGCGGAAATCGTCGCCCACGGCCTTGCCCAGCGTAGCCTGACGGGCCGAATAATCGAGTACGTCGTCAACCAGCTGGAACGCCATGCCAAGATTGTGGCCGAAAGAATCCAGTGACTTCCATTCTTCCTGTGGCCGCTCCGCGATGACCGCGCCGATTTCGGCGGCGGCGGCGAACAATTTCGCGGTCTTCGAGCGGATGACTTCGAGATAGTCGCCCTCGGTGGTTTCGGTATCGTTTGCAGTGACAAGCTGCAGCACTTCGCCCTCGGCGATGATCGACGAGGCTTGAGACAGAATGCGCAGCACGTCCAGATTGCCATCTTCGACCATCAGCTCGAATGCGCGGCTGAACAGGAAGTCACCGACGAGCACGCTGGATTTGTTGTCCCATATTGCATTGGCGCTGGCGGCGCCACGGCGCAGGTCGCTTTCGTCCACCACATCGTCATGCAGCAGGGTCGCCGTGTGGATGAATTCGACGCAGCCGGCGAGGCCGACATGGCGGTCGCCCTCGTACCCGCACATGCGGGCAGATGCGAGGGTGAGCATCGGGCGCAGGCGTTTGCCGCCGGCGGCGATGATATGGCCCGCAACCTGCGGGATAAGGATGACAGGGCTGTCCATCCGGGCGATGATCGCCTGGTTGACCTTCTGAATGTCGTCCTGGGTTAGCTCAGTCAGGGCGTCCAGCGAAGGGGTGGGGCGTTCCTGACGTTCGCGGTCGAGATCGATTACGATGCTCAACTTTTCCTCGATTCTTGACGATTGCGTTGCACAATCGGAACATAGCCCGGACACAATTACGGTCAAGGTGGAACGGACGTGCGAGAACTTCTCCGAAGCAACGAAATCGTCTTTCTTTCCTGGGCCGATGCCCTGCTGAAATCCGAAGATATCGAGATTTTCGTGCTCGACGGCCATATGAGTGTGCTTGAAGGCAGCGCCGGCGCAATTCTGCGCCGGGTCATGGTGGCGGATGAAGATTATGATCGTGCCCGGCGTCTGCTCGAAGAGGCAGGCGAGGGAGACCGCCTTGTCTGATGGCGCACAGCCAATTGATCCGCCGGTAGTGCCGGGCGTCGCGGACCCGTTTTCGGAAGATCTGCTGCTTGGCGGCAAGGTGCGTCTGCGTCAGCCGTTGGACGGGTATCGTGCTGCGATTGATCCCGTGCTTCTGGCCGCCTCCGTGAGTGCGACACCCGGGCAACGCGTGCTGGAAGCCGGAACCGGGCACGGCGCTGCGGCGATTTGTCTCGCGCGCCGGGTGGCCGATTGCAGCGTTACCGGGATTGAGATTCAGCCGGATCTGGTGCGGCTGGCAAATGACAATGCACGGCTTAACGGGCTTGCCGGATCGGTACAGGTCATGATCGGCGATCTGGTACGGCCGTTGCCAAGGGTCGCCGCCGGCGGGTTCGATCACGTGATGGCAAACCCGCCCTACCTGGAGGCCGCGCGGGCTGATCCCTCTCCGGAGGCGGCACGCGCCGTGGCCAATGTCGAAGGGGAAGCTGGGCTGGCTGTCTGGCTGTCGTTCATGCTTCGCATGGTGCGCCCCAAGGGAACGATTACGCTAATACACCGCGCCGACCGGTTGGATGATATCCTGACGCTGCTGGCCGGTCAGGCGGGGGAGTTGACGGTGTTCCCGATATGGCCGAAACAGGGTCGTGCTGCCAAGCGGATAATTGTGCGCGCCCGTAAGGGCATCCGCACGCCGATGAGCCTCAGCCCCGGTTTGGTCATGCACGAAGAAGACGGTGCTTATACGGCGGCGGCAGATGAAATTCTGCGAGGCGGTCCCAACCCGATTCGAACGTGATATAAAGCCGTCATGACCATGGATAAAATCAAGCAGCAGCTTCGCGGTCTGCTCGCCAAATTGCCGATAGACCGCTTTCGCAATCCGCCGCCTCTGGTGGGTGTGATGCGTCTCGATGGCGTTATCGGGCGTTCAGCCGGGCCAGGCAGACAGGGGCTTTCCCTCGACAGCCATGAGCGTGCTATCGCCAAACTGTTCGACAATTCTCAGCTCAAGGCCGTGGCGCTGATCATAAACTCGCCCGGCGGCAGCCCCGTGCAAAGCGCGCTGATCGCCCGGCGTATCCGTGACCTGGCGGATGAAAAGGATCTGCCGGTGATTGCCTTCTGCGAAGATGTCGCGGCATCCGGCGGCTATTGGCTGGCCTGTGCGGCGGACGAGATTTTTGCCGATGAAAATTCGATTGTCGGCTCCATCGGCGTGATCTCCGCCGGGTTCGGTTTTGTCGATATGATCGAGCGCATCGGTATCGAACGCCGGGTGTATGCCACCGGTCCGCGTAAAGGCATGCTCGATCCGTTCCAGGACGAAAAAACCGAAGATATCGACCGGCTGCGCGAGCTGCATGAAGACATCTTCGAGAACTTCAAGAATCATGTCCGCCGGTGCCGCGGAGACCGGCTGCTGGCGGCTGATGAGACATTGTTTACCGGGGATATCTGGACTGGCCGTCAGGCAGTCGAGGTCGGGCTCATCGACGGGCTGGCTGAAATGCGTTCCGAGATGCGCAAACGCTATGGCGACAAGGTGAAGTTCCAGCGTGCGGATGTTCGCCGTGGCCTGCTTGGCCGGTTACGCGGCGGAATGGGCGGGCGTGCCGGCGTCGACCCGGACGCGTTGATCGGTGCTTTGGACGACTGGGCCCAGTGGAAACGCTTCGGGCTTTGAGGAACAGAAAATGATTATGAAATATCTGGTACTGGCGGCCATCGTCGCTGCCGTGTGGTACGGCTTCAAAGCCATTTCGCGCCGGAACAAGGCTAAAACAGCGGAAGACCAGCGTAAAAAAACCGACTCGGTCGAGGATATGACGGCCTGCACGACCTGCGGAACGTTCGTGACGCCGGAACAGGGCGATTGCGGAAAGAGTGGTTGCCCCTATTGATCAAATAAAGGGTCATGGTTTTTAGCCCTTGCGTGATGCATCGAAGCGCGTTGAATATTGATCTTCGACGCTGATATTTCTTGAGAACGCTTGTTTTTATTGCGGGCATAGGAGAGCTTGCCGCAGGATCGTTTTTGTCATCCCTGTCCATAGCGATAATATCGGTCGAAACCCCGAAAAAAACTTCGTTCACTTAACGGTTGCCGTGTCGGGCCTGTGAAGACCCTCAGCAACCG
The DNA here is from genome assembly GCA_905479125.1 of uncultured Alphaproteobacteria bacterium. GTDB lineage: Bacteria > Pseudomonadota > Alphaproteobacteria > MPNO01 > UBA830 > CAXBCP01. The sequence continues at coordinate 10,010 of CAJQLI010000360.1, forward strand.
ATCCACTCATCGACGGTTTCCAATGCATCCTTTGCAGGAACGCCCGGGTGATGGAACCGGAAGACCTCTGCCGCGCTTTCCAGCGCAGCGGTCTTGCTCATTTGGCGGCTGCGTAATTCCGCAAAAGTCCGCAATACGGCCGTTCTGCAGTCGCATCCGTTTTTCGGTGTCATCATGGCTGGGTTACTCTCGATTTGGCAAATCTCGCGCATTCTAATAATGAGACGCGTTCTCAACAAGGGGTAAAATAGCCTTTTTGGCGATTCCCGGGTGGATAGTCCGTTTTGTCACAGAAACCGGCAGCCCGCTGCGCCTCCTCCGGAAGGGGGAAGCTAGACCGAGATCCTTGCCCCGTCCGCCCGCACTGATTTCAGCATTGCTTCCAGCGCGCCCACGCCGTTGACGGCGTCTTTTGGCGGCACTGGCCATGTTGTCTCGCCCCGGGCGGCGGCGGCAAAGGTTTCCAGCTGTACACGGCACATATCGACCGGATCGAAATCCTCGACGATCAGATCGCCGCCAACCGGCTGGTATTCAAGCCGGTTGGTGCCGCGCACCTCGGCCCAGCCTTTGTCACCATACATATGCAGCCGGTTGAAACCCGGGGATACGCCGATTGCCGTCAGTGTGCCCGTCTCGCCGCCGGCAAAGCGGAGCGTGACCGAGGCACAGTCCGAGAAATCATGTTCGACGACCTGCGTTGTCGCATCGACGGACAGTGACGAGACCGGGCCCATCAGCTCTATCATCATGTACATCATGTGATCGGCCATGCTGCCGGGCGGGTTTGTTTCCGGGTCTGCCTTCCACGCATCTGCGCCGAAGGTCAGCATCCGATCGACGCTGAAATCGCCCGATGCATGGAATACGCGGCCAAGGTCCCCCGCGTTGACGCGCCTGCGCAGAGCATCCATCGCAGGGGCGAAGCAGCGGTCATAGCCCATGGCGGCAAGAACCCCTTTTTCGGACGCCTTTGCGCACAGGGCTTCCGCGTCGGCGCGGGTTGTCGCCAGCGGCTTGATGACCAGTACCGGTTTTCCAGCCTCGACGGCCTGCAGGGCATCGGATGTGTGCAGGGCCGCGTGCCCGGCGACGACGATCCCGTCGACCCCGCCGTAAATCGCATTTGCGGCATCGCTTACCATGATGCCCCGTTCCGCCGCGAAATCGGCGACTTTTGAGGGGGAGCGCGTTGCGGCTGCGGTGAAGTTTACGATATCGCTTTGGCCGTTTACAGCGTTTACGAGGCGTTTGCCCCAGGCGCCGAGGCCGACAATGCCGAGTTTGAACACGGGTATTTTTTCCTTTTCAGAAGGGCGACAAAAGTGGGAGGCATGCCTTGTTCAGGGCAGGTTTTGGTTAAAGGCAGCTTGCAGTTTGAGGTGAGCTTCAGTGCGGGTGTTTGCGGGCCTTTGCGTAGTCCAGTGCTTCACGGATAAAGGCTTCATATTGGTGTTCGAACCGGCGGGGAATCAAAACCCATTCCTTGAAAGTCGTCTTGGTGAAATTGAACTCGAATCCTTCACCGGACGCGATCAGCGCGTCAACGCGATCGGCGGAGAGTTTTACGATCAGACTGTCTTCCCGTTCAAACATCATGGCGACGAAATCCCCCATATAGCGGATACAGGGTGTTTTCATCATCGTCGATAGTTCCACTCCCGGTTCTTTGGCGCACATTTCTGCGATTCTGCTGTACGGCATGACGACTGTGCCCCCATCATTGTGCATTTTATTAGGTACAAGATCAGCACAGCAATTGGCCATGTGCAAGCGAGTCGTTGCTCCCCGTTGACTCCGCCGTCACGCCCCCCGTATTTTGCGGCGCAACACAACATCGGAACAGAGTACCCCGTATGTCGCAGACCGACGCTGCCGACACGTCCTTTCAGTCGCTGATTCTCAAGCTGCACGCCTATTGGGCGCGGCAGGGATGCGTGATTTTGCAACCTTATGACATGGAAGTCGGTGCGGGCACGTTTCACCCGGCAACGACGCTGCGCGCGCTGGGGCCCGACCCCTGGAAAGCGGCCTATGTCCAGCCTTCCAGACGACCGACGGACGGGCGCTATGGAGAGAACCCGAACCGGCTACAGCATTACTACCAGTATCAGGCGATCCTGAAGCCATCCCCCGCGAATGCTCAGGACCTGTATCTGGATAGCCTGCGCGAACTCGGCATCGATCCTGACTACCACGATATACGCTTCGTGGAGGATGACTGGGAAAGCCCGACACTGGGTGCCGCGGGGCTCGGTTGGGAGGTCTGGTGTGACGGCATGGAGGTGACCCAGTTCACATATTTCCAGCAGGTCGGGGGCATCGAATGTAACCCGGTCGCAGTGGAACTGACCTATGGGCTGGAACGTCTCGCGATGTATATCCAGGGCGTGGAGAATG
>CAJQLI010000361.1 GCA_905479125.1 uncultured Alphaproteobacteria bacterium
ATCGACCGGCCCGGTACGATGTTGAATGCGGGTGCCGCATCCGGCCTTGGGCACGGCATGGGGGTCGCGCTCGGCGCCCAGCTTGCGGCCCCGGACAAGCTGGTCATCGGCACCGAGGGAGACGGCGCGTATATGTTCAACGTGCCGGTATCGTGTCATTACGTCGCCGCCGAACAGAACCTGCCGATCCTGTGGGTCGTGTTCAATAACCAGCATTGGCAGGCCGTGCATCGCTCGACACTGGGGCTGGAGCCCGACGGTTATGCTGCCAAGGCAAACCGTCAGCCGCTGACCCATTTCACCGTGGAACAGCACTATGAAAAGGCAGTAGAAGTGTCGGGCGGGGCAGGGTTCCGCGTGACGGAATCCAAAGACCTGATGGCCACGCTGGACAAGGCGCTCGAGGTTGTGACCGGCGAGAAACGCCAGGCGCTGGTGAATGTGGTGTGCGGTCCGACCTGAGCGTTTGTGCTCAACCACGCAGGTGCAGGTTCGATACGGTCACGTATCTGAATGACCGCAATTTCTGCCGGTAACGTTAAAAAAGAATCTGATCGCGGCAATTTGCCTTGTCTCGGAATATTCGTTAGGAAACTAAGCAAGCGTTTGCTTTAGCAGCTAAGCCGGAAAAAAATATCGGCATTACGCGGGAGGATGAAAGCGTGAGCGAATTCGCCACGTTGCACGAAATTGTCAAAGCTGCGCACCGGAACCTTTCACCCGGTGCCTGGGATTACCTGACGGGTGGTGCGGATACGGAAACCGCTCTGCTTCGCAATCGCATGGCGCTTGACAGTCTTGCCTTCCGACCACGCGTGCTGAACGACGTTCGCGAGATTGATCTCAGCACAAACGTACATGGCGTGAACAGCCGCCTCCCGATTATTCTGGCTCCGATGGGCTCGCTCGACGCGCTTGATCCGGGCGGTGCCATGTCGGTTGCGAAGGCAGCTGAAGATTTCGGTGTCGTCAGCTATCTGAGTTCCGTCACCCGGCCCGGTATAGAAGAGATCGCGGCGGAAACGACGCATGACAAGGTCTTTCAGCTTTATGTGCGCGGCGACCGCGACTGGATCGCTGATATCGTCAACAAGGCGATTGACCTTGGCTACATTCATTTTTGCCTGACCGTTGATGTCGCACTTTATTCGCGACGGGAACGTGATCTGATCAAACGCTACAAGCCCAGCGGACGCGCGCGGAACAATGAGGGCTGGGAATTTCAGGCGGGGCTCAACTGGGATCTCGTCAAATGGTTCAAGGATACCTGGGATATACCCCTGATCGTTAAAGGGATCGCGACGGCACAGGACGCGGCGCTCTGTGTCGAGCACGGGGTCGAGGTCGTCTATGTCTCGAACCATGGCGGCCGCCAGCTTGATCATGGACGCGGCACGATCGATATGCTTCCCGAAATCGCGAAAGAAGTGGATGGCCGCGCTGAAATCGTGGTCGATGGCGGTTTCTGCCGGGGTGCCGATATCGTCAAGGCGATGGCCCGTGGCGCTGATGCGGTGGCAATCGGCAAGATTCAGGGGCTCGGCCTTGGCGCCGACGGGCAGGCCGGCGTGCATCGCGTGCTCGAACTCCTCGAGATCGAAATGAATACCGTTATGGGATTGCTCGGGCTTGACCGGCTCGACAAACTTTCCGAAGATTTTCTTGAGCCTGCGCAGCCCGTCGTCGCGCCGGGTGTGCTTAGCGCGTTTCCTTTTCTCAATCTGCCTTCGCAGGAGTACTGACAGCATGAATCAGATCGGCAAGTTCGACCGTCCCGTCGCCGGTGATAACAAACCCATGGAATGGGTCAGTGATGTATCCGCAGAAATGCTGAGGAAGCTTGGCATCAAATATGTGTCGTTGAACCCTGGTGCCAGCTATCGTGGTTTCCACGATTCAATCGTGAACTACCTCGGGAATGAAGAGCCCCAGATGCTGTTGTGTCTGCATGAAGACCATGCAATTTCCATCGCGCACGGCTATTCGAAGGTCGCCGACGAAATGATGGGCGCGATTGTTCATTCGAATGTCGGGCTGATGCATGGTCTGATGGGTATCTTTAATGCCTGGTGCGACCGCGCGCCGATCTTCGTGATGGGCGCGACCGGTCCCGTGGATGCGCCGCTGCGGCGGCCCTGGATCGACTGGATCCATACCGCGAAGGATCAGGGCGCGCTACTGCGCAACTACGTGAAATACGATGACGAGCCGCGCTCTGCCGAGGCCATCGTCGAGACCATGCTGCGCGCCAATATTATGGCGCAACAGGCGCCCAAAGGGCCGGTCTATGTGTGTTTCGATGCCGGGTTGCAGGAAACGCCGCTGAAGGAAAACGAAGTCACAATTCCGGATGTTTCGCGCTTCCAGATGGCTGATCCGCCGCCGGCGTCGGACGAGGCGGTGTCAGCGACGGTAGAATTGCTGGCCGGTGCGAAGAATGCCGTCCTGATGTTCGGCCGTATGTCAGCGACGACGGAGGGTTGGGAGAACCGCGTGAAGCTGGCGGAGCTGTCCGGCGCAGGTGTTGTGACCGACCTGAAAAGCCGCGCGTCCTTCCCGACGAGCCATGCACTGCATGTCGGTTCGCCATCCAACTGGGTCAGCCCGCTTGGTCAGGAAGAAATGATG
>CAJQLI010000362.1 GCA_905479125.1 uncultured Alphaproteobacteria bacterium
GTTTGTTCGATCAGTGGCGCGACCTGGCCCCCGATGTGCCTGTTGTTCATGTGAACTGGCATGAAGCAAACGCCTGGTGCAGCTGGGCCGGCCGTCGATTGCCCAGCGAAGCCGAATGGGAATTCGCGGCGACCATGCGTCCCGACGGAGCAGGCGGTCTGACCAAAGCCGACTATCCCTGGGGGAGCGACCGGTTTACGCCTGATCGCGCCAATATGGACGGTTTCAGCATGGGCTGTGCCGAAGTGGCAGACTATCCGGCGGGCGAAAACGCCTGGGGTTGCCGGCAGTTGATCGGCAATGTGTGGGAATGGACGGCGGATATGTTCAACCCGTTCGATGGTTTCGCACCCGACGACTACAAGGAATATTCTGAACCGCTTTTCGGCGATACCAGGGTATTGCGCGGCGGTTCATGGGTGACACGCAGCCGGTATATCAATGCGAAATACCGGAATTACTTTCCACCCCACCGGCAGGATATCTTTGCCGGGTTCCGCACATGCGCGACAAATTAATTTTATATGAAATAGTTTCATATTGAAATAATATCGAGGCTTGTCTAGAAATGGGTCGAGTACCAAAACCCGTCGAAAATCGGGTATATCAATCTCAACGGGGAGAAAATCATGCAAGGTAAGATCGCGCTCGAGGAACATTACGCCATCGAAGACACGTTACAGGATTCGAATGGCTACCTGCCGCCGGAGACCTGGGAAGAACTCTCCGGCCGCCTGATGGATATCGAGGGTCGCCGCATCGACGAGATGGACCAGAATGGTGTCGAGCTGATGATCCTGTCACTCAATGCGCCAGCGGTGCAGGCTATTCCCGATCGCCAGCGGGCGAACGAGGTTGCCCGGAAATCCAACGATATGCTGGCGGAATGGGTTCAGCGCAATCCGGGTCGGTTTCGCGGGTTTGCGGCGCTGCCTCTGCAGGATGTCGATATGGCCTGTGCCGAGATGGAACGCTGCGTCAACGAGCTCGGTTTCGTCGGCGCCCTCGTAAATGGTTTTTCACAGGCGGATGTCGAGGAATCAGCGCTATACTACGATCTCCCCCAGTACCGACCTTTCTGGGATGTGGTCGCGAAGCTCGATGTTCCGTTCTACCTGCATCCGCGGAACCCGCTGCCCAGCATGGCGCAGATTTATGAAGGCCACCCCTGGTTACTCGGCCCGACCTGGGCCTTCGGGCAGGAAACAGCCGTACACGCTTTGCGCCTGATGGCATCCGGCCTGTTCGACGAGCATCCGAACCTGCAGATCGTGCTGGGTCATATGGGTGAAGGCCTGCCCTACAGCATGTGGCGGATCGATAACCGCAACAAATGGGTCGGAGACGAGCGTGGCTATCCGGCACAGAAGATGCTCGGTGAGTATTTCCAGAATAATTTCTTTATCACCACGTCGGGTAATTTCCGGACCCAGACGCTGATAGACGCGATGTTGGAAATCGGCGCTGACCGCGTTCTGTTCTCAGCCGACTGGCCATTCGAAAATGTCGACCATGCCGCAAACTGGTTCGACACATGTACCATCAGCGAAGCCGACCGGATCAAGATCGGCCGGACAAATTCGATGGACCTGTTCCGCATCAACCTCTGACGCAGGGTCTTTCATCAAGGCGGGACGACCGGGGTCAATCCTGATTGTCCTGCGCTGCGTCTGTCAGGCGATGCGGCGGACCGGCAGGGCAATCGATACGACGTATATCAGGGCGGACGCCACAACGATGGCAGGCCCTGATGGCAGATCCCACATCAGGGAACTCTGCAGCCCCAGGGCAACCGACAGCGAGCCCGCGATTGCGGCAAAGACGGCCATCTGTTCAGGTGTGCGCGAGAACCGCCTTGCGGTTGCGGCAGGGATGATGAGCAACGCTGTGACCAGCAGGATACCAACAATTTTCATCGCCATCGCAATCACAAGGGCAAACAACGTCATGAAGGCAATCTGGGTCCGTAATACGTTGACCCCTTCTGTGCGCGCCAGGTCTTCATGGACAGTGATGGCGATCAGGTCCTTCCAAAGCCAGGCAAGCACGCCCAGTGCGACCGTGCCGCCGCCATACACCCAGCCGATATCGGCCGGTGTTACGGACAGGATGTCGCCGAACAGATAGGTCATCAGGTCTATACGCAACGCCGATACGAACGATACCGAGACCAGTCCGAGGGCAAGCGATGAATGCGCCAGGATGCCGAGCAGGGTGTCTTCGGCCAGGTGCCTCTGGCTGCGTAGATAGACCATGCCGATGGCGATGGTCAGGCAGACACCGACGATGCCGATATTGACGTTGATCCCCAAAAGAAAACCAATCGCGACGCCGAGCAGTGCCGAATGGGCAAGCGTGTCCCCGAAATAGGCCATGCGGCGCCAGACGACGAACACGCCGGTCGCTCCCATGACAATCGCAACACCAATACCGGCGACGAGTGCATAAAGAACGAAATCAGGCATGGTGATGGTCGTGGTCATGAGCATAAACGGCGACCGCCGATGCGGCTTCGCCGAACAGTTCCAGATAGGCCGGGTCGGTCGAAACGTCTCCGGGCAGACCGGAACAGCAGACATGCCCGTTCAGGCAGACGACACGATCCGTGGCTGACATGACAAGGTGCAGGTCATGTGACACGAGCAGGATGCCGCATTGCCGCTCATCGCGAATTCGACGGATCAGCTCGTAAAACTCGACCTGTCCGTGAACGTCGACATTGGCCGTCGGCTCGTCCAGTACCAGCAGGTCCGGTTCGCGGAGCAGGGCCCGGGCAAGCAGCACGCGCTTCATCTCGCCACCCGACAGCATGCGTATTTCCTGTCGGAGGACGTTTCGTGCACCGACATCCGCCAGAATGTTCGACAGCACTTCGGGATCGGTTACGCCCGACATTTCGAGGAACCGCCGTACATCCAGCGGCAGCGTACGATCAACCGCTAATTGCTGCGGCGTATATCCCACAGTAATGCCGGCTGTTTTCTGCACCTGGCCACTTTCGGGGCTTTCCAGTTCCAGAAGTGCACGAACGAGTGTGGTCTTTCCCGAGCCGTTTGGGCCAATCAGGGTGACAATTTCGCCGCGCGAGACCTGGATATCCACATTGTGAAGAACCGTGCGCCGTCCATGGCGAACACTGATCCCCGTACCGCGGACCAGTACTTCGCCGATCGGGTTTCCACCGTCAGGCATGATTTTCTCCGGCGCAGTTGCTGCACACGCCGCGTACTTCAATCGTTTGATGCGATACGTCGAAACCCACGGTTTTGGCTTTCTTGGCGATCAGTTTCGCGATTTCCGGATCGTCAAGCTCGCCAACCTGATGACATGATCCACAGATCAGGAACTGACCGACATGTTCGCTATCAGGCCGATCGCAGCCGACGAAAGCATTGAGAGATTCAATCTTGTGCACAAACCCATGGTCAACAAGAAACTCCAGCGCGCGATAAACCGTGGGCGGCGCCGCGGCGCGGGATTCATTGCGTAATTCATCCAGTATTTCATATGCCCCGATCGGAGCATGGCGGCTCCAGACAATCTCAAGCACCTGGCGGCGCAACGGCGTGAAACGCAATTGGTGCGCAACGCAATGCTGTTCCGCTGAGTCCAGGGCGTCGGCGATACACACTGTGTGATCGTGTTCATGCGCCGGGAAGGCATTTGCAGAAATCGATTTGGTCATCTGGTTTGCTCCGCGGGGTTATATGTCAGCCTATCCGCATCGTCATCTCAATTTGTAATATTATAACATAAATTGTTTGACGGACAGAACCCTTCATGGCATATCCGTAATGTAATATTATAACATAAAATGAGATGCCCGTGTTTCGCAGATTTCAAATGTCGTTCTTGTCTGTCCTGGCCATTTTCTTGGCCGTGGCAGGACCCGCTTCGGCGTCGGCACCAAAGGTAGTGGCAACCATTCCACCCCTGCAATCTCTCGCGGCCATTGCTATGGAAGGTGTCGGGTTCCCCGACGTGTTGCTCAGTGGCGGGGAGACACCGCACAGCTTTGCCCTGCGTCCGTCCCATTCGCGGATGCTGTCATCCGCGGATATTATCATCCGGATTGGCGACGGGTTCGAAGGGTTTCTTAAGAAACCGCTTAGATCGCTTGCTCGCCGCGCGACGGTTCTGCAACTGGACTCTCTTGCCGGACTTGAGCTGTACGCGTATCGCCGAACAGGTGGACATGACGACAAGACCGAAGAGCCCCGGCACACAGGTGGCCATGCCTCAGGCCATGACCACGACCACGACCATGACCATGACCATGAACAGGGCATCGATCCTCACCTGTGGCTCCATACCGGGAATGCGATTGTTGTTCTGCGGGCGATATCTGCGGCGTTGTCAAAGGCCGACCCGGAAAACGCGCCGATCTACCAGGGCAATGCCGCCCGCGGTGCGATCCGTTTGCGGGCGTTGAAACTCGAGATCGACCGTATGCTTTCCCCGGTAAGGGAGCGTCCGTATTTCGTGTTTCACGATGCCTGGCAGTATTTCGATCGGGAATTCAGCCTGCGCGGTGGCGGGTCAATTGCGATCAGCCCCGAGCGGAAACCAGGTGCACGCCGGCTGGCCGAGGTCCGCGACAGCATCCGGGCCACGGGTGCCAGATGTGTTTTCGCGGAGCCGCAATTTCCGCCTGCCCTGGTGAAAACGGTCATCCGAGGCACCGCGGCGCGCCTCGCCGTTCTCGACCCGTTGGGCGCCGGCCTTGCAAAAGGTTCGGGCCAGTATTTCCAATTGATGCGGAGCCTTGCGAAGGACATCTCCTCTTGTCTGAAAGGGACAGATCGCTAGGCTGATGCCCGGTGTAAATTCAAAGGGGACGAGATGTCAGATGAAGCACTACCGCAAGACATAGACCCGGAATCGCGTTGCCGTCTCCCATTGCCCGACCGGGATGAGCTTGATGAAGATGCCCGGAAGGCCTTTGATTCCCTTGCCAACCCGAAGGGTGGTTCGCTCGCCGGGCTGCGTGGTCCCGGCGGTATACGCCTGCACAGCCCTGAACTTTCCCGCGGTTTGCGACCGGCAAACATCCGCCTGCGTGACCCGGATGTTATTGATGCCCGGACCCGCGAACTCGCGATTCTGATCACGGCGCGCGAACATGACTGCCAGTTCGAATGGGCTGCCCATGAAGCTGAATCGAAAAAGGAAGGCGTCTCCGACGAGGTAGTAGAGATCATTCGACATCGCCATCCGCCGACCGGATTACCTGAACCGGATGCGGCCCTGATCATCTTCGGGCGGGAACTGTTCGGCGACCACCGGGTAACGCCTGAGACCTATGCGCGTCTGGCAGCCCTGTTCGACCGCCGCACCTTGGTCGACCTCGTGAATCTGATGGGCATGTACGCGATGACGGCGGCCTCCCTGATCGCGTTCGACGCGCAGCTTCCTGAGGGAACGCCGCCCGGATTGCCGCCGCGCTAGTACCAGCGACTGCGCTGTAATCAGCCTCCGAGGCCATCCGGTTCGAGGTCGACTTCGAGGGCCTGAAGGACCCGCGAATGAGATATATAGGCGCCGACCATCAGGGACAGCTCCACGATCTGGCGATGAGAGAAATGGGCTCGGAGCGGTTCGAACACGTCATCCGGCACCACAATATCGCGGGCCATCGCATCCACATAGGCGAGCGTCGCGCGCTCCGCATCGCTGAACATATCCGAAGGTTCCCAGTCAGCCAAAGCGTTGCATTCCGCTTCGGTCATGCCTTCTGCAACGGCGAGTTTCGGTACGTGCTGCCGCAACACGTAGGCGGATGATA
>CAJQLI010000363.1 GCA_905479125.1 uncultured Alphaproteobacteria bacterium
GAACGCAGGTAATACAGCTTGGCGCGGCGAACGGCGCCACGCCGAACGACTTCGATTTTTTCAATCCGCGGGCTGTAGAGCGGGAATACACGTTCCACCCCTTCGCCGTAAGAGATCTTGCGCACGGTAAAGCACGAATTGAGCGCCTTGTTCGTACGGGCAATCACCACGCCTTCATAAATCTGGACTCGCTCGCGCTCACCCTCGACCACTTTGAAATGGACACGGACCGTATCGCCCGGGGCGAATTCCGGCACGGGGCGTTCGGCCACCAGGCGATCTATTTCGCCCTTTTCAATTTGTTCAATCACGTTCATGTCATTGTTCCTTTTGGTTCGTCAGGTCTTTTTGGTACCGATCCCAGAGGTCGGGCCGCCGGGCCTGTGTGATCATCTCCGCCTGTTCCATTCGCCAGGCGTAGATATTTCGGTGATGGCCGGACAACAAGACATCCGGCACCTTGCGGCCACACCACTCGGCGGGCCGTGTATAATGAGGATATTCAAGCAATCCCCGGGCAAAACTTTCTTCTTCGAGCGATGCTTCCGCGCCCATTACGCCGGGCAGCAGCCGCACGCAGGCATCAAGCAATGCCAACGCCGCGGGCTCTCCCCCCGACAGCACAAAATCACCGAGGCTGATCTCGGTCACGTCACGTGCGTCGAGAACGCGCTGGTCAACGCCTTCATACCGGCCGCAAATCAGTGTGACTCCCGGGCCGTCGGCAAGCTCTGCCGCGATTTCCTGCGATAACGGCGTCCCGCGCGGCGTCAAATAGACCAGCGGCGCGCCCGCAATGGCGGCATCGTCGATTGCCGCATCGATAACGTCTGCGCGCATCACCATGCCCGGTCCACCGCCGAAAGGCGTGTCGTCGACGGTACTGTGCCGGTCGGTCGCGAAATCGCGAATATTAACCGCATCGAGCGACCACAGGCCCTCGGTCAGCGCCTTGCCGGCGAGCGAATGGGCGAGCGGCCCCGGAAACATTTCCGGGAACAACGTCAGCACTTTCGCCGTCCATATGTCGCGTGTTGCAGTCACTCAGTCTTTCTTTCCGTTGTCTTCTTCTGCTTCGTTTTCAGCTTCGTTCGGTCGTTCACCGTCTGATACTTCATCACCGGATACGGTGTCTCGTTCTTCTTCCGTCTCGCCGGGCGGATCGATACTCAGCCAGCCGGCCTTGATATCGATCTCCGGCACCACTGCCCGTGTGAACGGGACCAGCAGCGTATACTCACCCGGGCCCCGGTCGATCTCCAGCACCTCGGTCGCACCAGCCGGGATAATCGCCCTCACGGTACCGACCTGGGCCCCGCCTTCCACCATCACAACCTTCAACCCGAGAAGATCGGCATGGTAGAATTCGTCTTCGTCGGCCTCTGGCAGTTCGCTACGCGCAACATAGAGCCGTAGCCCCTTCAGCGCCTCCGCCGCATCCCGGTCCCCGACCCCGTCCAGCCCGGCGACCACCATGCCGCCGCGCACTTCCAGGATATCGATCTCGAATCGGCGGCTACCCGCCTCGTCCGAGACCGGACCGTAGGCCGCGACGTCTTCCGGTGCATCGGTAAAGGGTTTGATCCTTACCGCGCCCCGGACACCCTGCGCCCCGGCAATCGCCCCGACACAGACCCGATCGCGATGCGCCGCGCCCTGAACCCGTGCCGATGAGACGACCGCCGACGACGCTGTGCCGCGCGACTTGCTGCCCGATTTATTGCCCGACTTCTTGGCCGTGAGACCTACTCCTTCTTCTCTTCTTCGCCGCCTTCTGCAGCAGCTTCCTCGGCGGGGGCTTCTTCGGCCGCCGCTTCTTCGGCCGGAGCCTCTTCAGCAGGTGCTTCCTCAGCCGGAGCTTCTTCCTCGGCCGGGGCTGCCGCTGCTTCTGCAGCTTCCGCAGCAGCCTGCTCAGCTGCAGCCGCATCAGATTCTGCCTTCGCAGCAGCCGCTGCTTCGGCTTCTCTCATACGCTCAAGCGTTTTCGCGCGCGGTGCGCTTTTCTTGGGCGTTTCACTGATTGCCGGCATCGGAATGATATCGGCCTGGCCCAGGAAACGGGCAACACGGTCGGACGGCTGTGCGCCGACACCAAGCCAATGCTTGATCCGGTCACCATCCAGCTTGATGCGATCGGGATGTTCCTGCGGCAGCATCGGGTTATAGGTACCGACGCGTTCGATATAGCGGCCATCCCGCGGCATGCGGGAATCTGCAACAACGATACGATAATAGGGACGCTTCTTTGCTCCGCCCCGGGATAGTCTGAGTTTAAGCGACATTAGGTTATTAACCCTCCATTTGATCGCAATGTTTCACGTGAAACATCTTTGATAAGAAAAAAATCTCGTTCTTTAGCGTAAACTTCGTTACCTCATGCCGGGTCCCGGCGGCATGCCGGGCGGCATCATTCCGGGAAGGCCGGAGCGCATGAGCCCCTTTTTCCCCATCTTTTTCATCTTCTTCATCATTCGCGTCATTTCCTGATACTGCTTCAGGACCTTGTTGACATCCTGGACGGTCGTACCGGAACCTGACGCGATGCGACGCTTGCGCGACGCCTTGATCAGGTCGGGCTTCTTACGTTCTGAAACCGTCATCGAGCCGATAATCGCTTCCTGATGAATGACCATCTTGTCATCGATATTTGCCGCAGCCATCTGGGCCTGTGCCTTCTTGACGCCGGGCAGCATCCCCATAACGCCATTCAAACCACCCATCTTGCGGAGCTGTCGAAGCTGCGAGGCGAAATCATCAAGATCGAACCGGCCAGATTCCATCTTCTTGACGAGGCGCTCGGCCTCGTCCTGTTCGACCATTTCGGACGCTTTTTCGACGAGGCTGACAACATCGCCCATTCCGAGAAT
>CAJQLI010000364.1 GCA_905479125.1 uncultured Alphaproteobacteria bacterium
CCGGATTACGAAGGATCCGACAGCGATACGCTGGATCTGGAAATCTACGACCACTGGCTCGAGAAAATCGGGGGACAATGAGATGACGACCGACGAACGCGGAACCCACGACCATGACCATGACCATGACCACGATCATGACCATCCCGGAACGACACCGGATGTGAACGAAACCGGCTATTACGAATTGATGGCCGAGGCGATGAAGGAACTGCTGATCGAAAAAGGTGTGGTCAGCGCCGATGACGTGCGCCGCAACCTTGAATTTCTCGACAGTCGTGATCCCGCTGAAGGTGCGAGAATAATCGCGCGGGCGTGGACGGATGCGGACTTCAAGAAGCGTTTGCTTGAGGACGGCACGAAGGCGGTTGGTGAGCTCGGCTTCCCGATGGGGGATGCCGAACTGATCGTCGTCGAGAATACAAGTGATGTTCACAACATGATCGTTTGCACGCTTTGTTCGTGCTATCCGCGGACGGTTCTCGGACTGCCGCCGGATTGGTATAAATCAAAAAGCTACCGCGCCCGTGCCGTGGTCGAGCCGCGCTCTGTACTGAAGGAATTCGGCACCGAGTTGCCGAGCGACAAGACCGTCCGGGTTCACGATTCCAACGCGGATATGCGCTACCTTGTGCTGCCCGAACAGCCGGACGGGACAGAAGGCTGGTCGGAAGAACAGCTTACCGCCATCGTGACGCGCGATGCGATGGTCGGGGTAACCCTCCCGCAGGCATAAGCTTTCCGTTGATGCGGATCAGGCCGCCGCTTCCGTGTTTTCGGGGGCGGCGGTCTTTACGCGCGTGGCCGGGAATATCACCATCACCTTGGTTCCTTCCTCCAGAACGCTGGCAATTTTCAATGTGCCGCCATGCAGTTCGGCAAAGGATTTCGATATCGGCAGGCCCAGGCCCGTTCCGCCATGGGCTCGCGCATAGGTACCCGCAGCCTGACCAAAGGGCTTGAGGACGGTTTCGAGATCCTCTTTGGCGATACCACAACCATGATCACGGACGGCAATCACCAGGGCACCATCCTCCGAGATCTCACCCGATATTTCGATAGTGCTGCATTCCGGTGAGAATTTGACGGCATTGGAGACAATGTTCAGCATGATCTGGTTAACCCGACGCTCGTCCGCATCGAAGCGAACCCCGATCGCGGGGAATGACGTTATAAGGCTGATCGCTTTCTGATCGCAGGCCGGCGTCATAATCCTGGTGCAATGGTTGAAGACATCTTCGAGCCGTAATTCGACAGGGTCGATCTCCATCGTACCGACCTCGATCTTCGACATATCGAGCACATCGTCGACGATCCCCAGCAAATGCTGGCCGCTGTCCCAGATATCGTTCAGATAATCACGGTAACGATCGACGCCGAGGGGACCGAATATCTCGCTCCGCATTGTATCTGAAAAACCAAGAATGGCGTTTAGCGGCGTCCGCAATTCATGGCTCATATTTGCCAGAAATTCGGATTTCATCCGGTTTTCTTCGTTTGCCGCCGCGGCGGTTGCGGCGAGTGCAAGATTGTCCCGGTGCTGTCGTGCAACGATCCGGTCGCGCTGGTACATGAGCGCGAGCAACAGCGCGTACAGGATACCGAGCGTGAAGGTGACGATCAGTGCCTGCCGGTCGCTGGATTTTTTTACACGTGTCAGTAGTTCGGTCAGATCGTAATAGACCTCGAACACGCCTTCGATGCGACTGTTCGGCCCGTTGCCGACGATGATCGGGATATAGCTGGCAAGGACATCCCGGTTTACGATTTCCTGCTCGAATGCGCTGAAGGTGTCGCGGTGGGATAATTCGCTTACGACGTGACCGCGTTTGGCAGACAGAAAACCTGGATTGCCGCTTTTGTCATCGCCTATTTGAGAGGCCTGCGTGGAGAATACCGTCAGACCGTCCAGATCGTATATTTTGACCTTGAGGACCGCCAATCCCTGCATCTGCTGGATCGTATCCGCGCGGAGTTCTGCTGTGACCGGGTGATCGCGCAGGGTGCCGGTTTCCAAGGATTTGGCTGAATTCAGGAAAGCCGCGTAACGTGGCCAGATTGCATTTGCGAACGCCTTGGTCAGCGCAACATTATTGCGTTCTGCCATTGTATTGAGGTCGTCGAACGAATTCTGTCGTCCACCGTAGTAAAGCGCTAGGCCTGCGGCCAGGACGATAGAGCCGCAAATCAGGGCAATTCGGCCGGTTAGCGCGCGTGGCTGATCAATTTCCAAAGGCTCTCTCCACTATGGGTAGAGCCTCTCATCAAATCGTAATAAAATTATTTACGCCGCGGCTGAGGCCTTGGGCCGTGTCGCGAGCCAGATTCCAGTGAAAATCAGTAATATGCCGGCAGCATGGAACCACCGGAATTGTTCACCGAGGAGCGATACCGCCAGTAGGACGCCGAAGACCGGTGCCAGGTAGATAAAATAGCCTGCCCGGCCCGGTCCGACCTTTGACACTGAATAGGCCCAGAATATCTGCGCAAGAATCGCCGGTCCGATGGTCATGAAGCCGATGGACCACACGGCGGTAAAATTCATTGGTACCGGTCGGTCGAACACATATAGCTCTATCAGCCATAGCGGCAGCATGTAGAGGCTGGCAAAGCCGAACATGCCGGCCATCAGCGCGCTTGAACTGAGCTCCGGTGGCGCGCGCCGCAGAAAAACCGCGTAGACCGAATAGGACATCGTCGCCAGAAGCAGGATGATATCGCCGATATTGAATTTGAGCGCCCGTATCAGTTCCAGGTCGCCCTGGGTGACGATAAACGCAACCCCGGCAAACCCCAGGATGACGCCGATTGATTCGCGCCCGCCGAAACGGTCACCGAGGATGACCAGGGCCGAAATCAGGATGCAGATCGACATCAGTCCCTGGAACAGGGCGCCGTTAATGGCGGTCGTGTATTGCAGGGCGACATAGTGGAGCGCGCCGAACCCGACGGCCGATGACAGGGCCAGAAAGGAAATGTATTTCCATTTGGCCCGCACCAGCGCCCGGTGTTTGTACAGCTCCCGCCACGTCCATGTGAGCACGATCAGGAACGCGAACAGCCATCGCCAGAAGTTCAGGGCGAGCGGCGGCACTTCGCCGGCAACGTGGCGGCCGACGACGGATGACCCCGCCCAGAACAGGGCGCAGAACGTCAGCAGGATGTAGGGAAGGGCAGCGGACTTCTTCATGGCTGTATCGCTTTCTTTCCGCTGAAAAGGGCCATCCAGATACCGGTGGCGATCAGGGCCACCCCGGCGGCGTGAAACAGATGGAATGTTTCCCCCAGCATCGTCATCGCGATGAACACGCCGAACACGGGTGTCATATAAATGATGTTGCCCGCGGCTGGCGCACCGATCCGTCTGATCGCCTCGGCAAAGAAAAGCTGTGCGAGCACCGAAGCGAAGATGGCGACATAGAGAACGGTTCCGACGGCGGTGAATGTGAGTGGCAGGGTTCTTTGGGTGAAGTGTTCCCACATAAAAAACGGCAGCGCCTGGATCGAGCTGAAAACCATCATGACGAACATCAGCGTCACCAGACCCACGCCTTCCGGGCGGCGGTGCAGGATTGCCGCATAAACTGACGATGCAAAAACGCCGGCAAACACCAGGGGGTCGCCGGCATTGATCTGTAACTCGAGCAATCGCGCCGGGTCGCCCCGCACGACAATGGTAACAAGCCCGGCAAGGCTCAACAAAACGCCGCCCCATTGTTTGAACGAAATCGACCGCGCGGCGAACAGAGCAGAGGCCACGAGGATGCAGATAGGGAGCGATCCCTGCAGCAGGTTGCCGTTGATCGCCTGCGTGTGGTTCATCCCGACATAAACCAGTGCGTTGAAGACGGTCATCGAGAGAAAACCGAGTAGATTCAGGAACCAGAAATGCCTGATGATGATATCTCGCTTTGCCCAGCTGTCGCGCAGCGCAAATGGTGCCAGGATCAGCGTCGAGAGGAATATGCGCCAGAATGTCAGGGCGAGTGGCGGAACTTCATCTGACGTCGCCCGCGCGATATTGGTGTTGAGGGCCCAGAACAGGGCCGTCAGCATCATCAGGAAATAGGCGACGAGACGCGCGTTGCGCGTTGTTGCGGCGGTAGGAATGTTCATGGCGTTTTGGGCGCATGAGGGGGCGGCGGGCGCGTATGTCGCGCGGTGGCGAGCCAGATGCCGATCACCACGCAAAGTGCCCCGATTCCATGATACCAATAGGGTTTTTCGCCCAGAATGATGATCGCCAGTATCCCCGCGAAGATCGGGAACAGGTTGCCGAAATACCCGGCCTGGGCCGCGCCGGCCCGATAGGTGCCCTCGTTCCAGCAGCTGGTCCCGACAAAGCTCGCCAGGACGGCGACATAGAGCACGAACAGGACGCTGGTCTGTGTGACGGGCATCGGCGCGAAAGTCGCTGTTTCCCATAGGTACAGCGGAAGCATGGTGAGAACGCCAATCATGCTGATCGCCGTCATGAAGGGCATGATCTCGATCGTTTTTGGCTTCCAGCGGATCAGGAACGCCTGCCATGCCCAAAGAAAGACCGCGCCCAGTGCCCAGATATCGCCCTCGCCGAGGGCGAGTGTCTGCAGAACGCCGAGGTCTCCGCGAATGACGATCAGCACCGCGCCCGCGATCGAAAAGACGATTCCCCACCATTGCCGCCCGCTGATCCGCTGGCGCAGGATCACCAGGCCGAGCAGCAGCACCAGAACCGGCAGAATGGACTGGATCAGCGCGACCTGCAGCGCAGTCGATTTCTGTAGCGCGATATAAAACACGGCATTGAACCCCGAGACAGAAACCACCGAAAACAGGACCACGAACTTCCAGTTTCTGAATATCTCTGCCCGCTGTCGCCATGTCCGGCGCCCGAAAAAGGCGGCGAAAATGACGAAAGCCGCCGCCCAACGCCAGAAATTGAATGCCAGTGGGGGTATTTCTTCGGCCGCTGTTGCGCGGCCGACGATAGAATTCCCCGCCCAGACAAGCACCGCAAGCACCAGGAGCAGATAGCCTGACAGGATGCGGCGCCGGGCGTCCGCGTCAGCGCCGGTTTGTGTCGAAGAGACGTCTGTCAATTTGAGGGTCCGAATGGACTTTGAACGAACGCGGACCGTAACGCAGCTTAGGGAACTGCGCCAGCCATGACTGCTATGCAAAACCGCTCGTCCGCCGGTGAGACTTCGTCATATGCGGGTCAGTATCGTATTTGGATCGGGCCGCCGAAAGGGTATAGATGGTGATAAATATGAAATGATAATGGCGCCCGAAAAACGCTCCAGGGAGAGAAAAATTGGCTGACGACAATAACGAAGTTCCGGCAGCGATCCGCAACGAGGGATATCTCGATCTGCGTGAGCTGATCCAGCGTTTCGATGAAATGGGCGAGCTCGCCCGTGTCGATGGCGCGGACTGGAATCTTGAAATCGGTGCGTTGTCTGAAACCGTTGCCGCCGCCGATCCGGGGCGCGCGAAGGCGTTACTCTTCGATAATATTCCCGGCTACCCGGAAGGGTTCCGGGTGATGTCCGGGGCGGCAAATGCCTATAAGCGCCTGGCGGTTGTGCTCGGTATGCCTGATCCGGAAAACGAGATGGACCTGGTAAAAGCGTACCGCCAGCGCGCCAAGGAAGAATTCGAGCTAATGCCGCCGGTCGAGGTGCCGACAGGCCCGGTGATGGAAAATGTTGACCGCGATGACGAGGTCGATTTGCTGAAATTTCCCGCTCCCTTCGTTCATGAAAAGGACGGCGGGCGCTATATCGGCACCGACGATCTGGTCGTCATGCGCGATCCTGATTCCGGCTGGGTCAATGTCGGCACCTATCGCGTGATGGTGCATGACAAGAATACCGTCGCGATCTGGATGTCACCC
>CAJQLI010000365.1 GCA_905479125.1 uncultured Alphaproteobacteria bacterium
CCTATTCAAACCCCCTTCCCCACGTGCTGATCCTGACGGCGATTGTGGTCGGTGTCGCGACGACAGCCCTCGGCCTGGCCCTCGTCGTCCGAATCCGGCAGGAATACGGGACGATCGAGGAAGACGACATCCACTCCCAGGATGAGAGTATGTAAATGTTGAGCTCGCATCTTCCTGTTCTCGTCATCATCATTCCTCTGATCGCAGCGCCGCTCTGCATCCTGTTTCGCGGCAAGGATCAGGCATTCGCCATTACCCTGCTTGCCACCTGGGGATCTTTTGCCTGCGCGTGCGTGATCGCCGCGCAGGTCATGAGCCAGGGCGAAATTTCCTACGAACTCGGGGGGTGGCCCCCGCCTATCGGTATCGAGCTTCGGATCGATGCACTGAACGCACTCATCCTGCTGATCGTCTCGGGCATCGGCTCGGTCGTCGCCCCGTATTCCCGGAACTCGCTGCTGCTCGAATACGTCGAAGACCGGTCCTACATGTATTATTCATCCTATCTGCTCTGCCTCTGCGGACTAATGGGTGTTTCGGTCACGGGTGACGCTTTCAATCTGTTCGTGTTCCTCGAAATCTCCTCGCTGTCCTCCTATGTGCTGATCGCACTCGGCTTCGACCGGCGGGCGCTGACGGCGTCCTATCAGTACCTGATCATGGGAACCATCGGCGCGACCTTTATCGTGATTTCAATCGGCCTGCTCTATCAGGCGACAGGCACGCTTAACATGGCGGATATCGCCGAGCGCCTGCCCCAACACGGCTATGACCGCACCGTGATTGCCGCTTTCGCGTTTCTCGTCATCGGAGTCGGGCTGAAGATGGCTCTTTTCCCGCTGCATCAGTGGCTTCCCAACGCGTATACCTATGCCCCGAGCACGGTTAGTGCCTTCCTCGCTGCGACAGCGACCAAGGTATCGATCTATATCCTGCTGAGATTCCTTTTCACGGTCTTTGGCGTCCAGTTCTCGTTCGATGTTCTGCCGACCGCCGTCCCGCTCATGATCCTCGCGATCCTCGCGATGTTCATTCCGACGATCGTTGCCTGTTTCCAGAAGAACGTCAAAAAAATACTGGCTTATTCGTCGGTCGCGCAGATCGGCTACATGGTGCTGGGCATCAGCTTCGTGACCGTTACCGGGCTGACAGCGGGCATTCTGCACCTGTTTAATCACGCCCTGATGAAAGGGGCGCTATTCCTGGTGCTCGGCGCCGTATTCTACCGGATCGGGTCGTGCAATATCGACCGTATGGCGGGACTTGCGCGAACAATGCCCTGGACAATGGCGGCCTTTGTCGGCGGCGGTCTGAGTCTGATCGGCATTCCGATGACTGCCGGGTTCATCAGCAAGTGGTACCTGATACAGGCCTCTATCGAAAAAGGATGGTGGTACATCGCCGTGCTGATCGTGGTCAGTTCGCTGATTGCCGTGATCTATATCTGGCGGGTCATCGAATCCGCCTATTTCCGCGAGCCCCCCGAAGACCTGATAAACGTCAAGGAAGCCCCGCTGAGCCTGCTGATTCCGGCCTGGGTACTCGTACTTGGCAACGTTTATTTCGGCGTTGAGACCTCCCTACCGCTCAGCATGGCGGAACTCGCCGCGAAAACTCTGATGGGCGGCAGCTGATGCAGGATCAAGTTTATATCGGGCTGGCCATTATCCTGCCCCTGATCGGCACGATCATGATCTGGATGTCGGGTAACCGTCCGAACCAGCGTGAAGTGGTCACCATTATCACCGCCGGACTGACCTTCCTGTGCGTCCTGCAGCTGTTGCCGCCGGTCCTGGCGGGTGAGCAGCCCGAACTCCGGGTAAGCGAACTCCTGCCCGGCCTTGAACTGGCATTCAAGATAGAACCGCTCGGAATGATGTTCGCGCTGATCGCGTCCTTCCTGTGGATCATCACGTCATTCTACGCCATCGGCTACATGCGCGGACATCACGAACCGAACCAGACACGGTTCTACATGTGCTTCGCCGTCGCGATCTCGAGCGCGCTTGCCATCGCTTTTTCAGGCAACATGTTCACCCTGTTTATTGCCTACGAAGTGCTGACGTTATCGACCTACCCGCTGGTCACCCACAGCCAGACGGATGAAGCCCGTCGTGCCGGCAGGGTTTATCTCGGTATCCTGATGAGTACTTCCATCGGTCTGCTCATGATCGGTATTATCTGGACCTGGGCCGCCGCCGGGACGCTGGACTTCACTCAGGGCGGGATACTGAAGGGCAAAATCGACGACGGCCTCGTGATCGTTCTTTTGTTCCTCTACATGTACGGCATCGGCAAGGCGGCGCTGATGCCGATCCATCGATGGCTACCAGCCGCGATGGTCGCGCCAACCCCCGTCAGTGCCCTGCTCCACGCCGTTGCGGTTGTGAAAGCCGGCGTGTTCACGGTCCTGAAGGTCATCATCTACATTTTCGGTATCGATTTTCTCACCGATACAGGCGCAAGCGTGTGGTTGATGTATGTCGCCGCCGTGACCATCATCCTCGCGTCGCTGGTTGCCCTCACAAAGGACAACCTGAAAGCCAGACTGGCCTATTCGACGGTCAGTCAACTGGCCTATATCGTACTCGCAGGCGCACTCGCGACTTCACACAGCTTGATCGGCGGCGCGATGCATATCGCGATGCATGCCTTCGGCAAGATAACGCTGTTCTTCTGTGCAGGCGCGATCATGGTCGCATCTCATAAAACCGAGATAAGCCAGATGCGCGGGCTGGGCTGGCGGATGCCGTTTACCTTCGCCGCGTTCCTGATTGGCGCGCTGAGCGTGATCGGCCTGCCACCCCTCGGCGGCTCGTGGAGTAAATGGTACATCGCGCTGGGGGCGGCAGATGCCGACCAGCTTATCTTCATCGCCGTGCTGATGATCTCGTCACTTCTGAATATCGCCTACCTGATACCGGTCTTTGCGCGCGGGTTCTTTGGCCCGCGTGAGGAAGAAGGAGCACAGATGGCCGGCGGACATGACGGAGATCACGATGGCGATCACCATCCGGCAGGTCAGGACAACCATGGTGTGGCATCTACGGTCCCCCGCAAACGCATCGCGGAGGCGCCTCTTTTCTGTGTCGTTCCGTTATGGATTACCGCCCTCGGCTGTGTTGCACTTTTCGTCTATGCAGACAGGCTCTACGACATGCTTTCGCCGATCGTGAACTGAGGAAACAGCCATGACCGAGCAAACACCTCACACACCTGATAGCAGCGGCCCGAATTCGCTCGCCCCCCCCGGGAACATCGGAAAGATTTTCTGGGGCCTGATTGTGCTGAGCGCGCTCGTGTTCCTGGCCGACGCTCTCTATCACAAGCATCCCTCGTTCGGCATAGAGAAACTATTCGGCTTCTACGGCATTATCGGCTTTGTCGCCTGTATCGGTCTTATTCTGGCAGCGAAGGGCCTGCGCGTCATTCTGATGCGCAGCGAAGATTATTATGATGATAAGACGGAGGGTGATTCCTGATGGTACTTGGGATCCCGCCCGGCCTGTTTCTTATTCTCGGCGCCCTGCTTGTCCCGCTGTTTCCCGGGCGCTGGCGCAAGCCTTACATGCTGTTCCTGCCGCTTGCCGGGCTTTGGTATCTTATCGGTGCTGAAAGCGGGACGTTCCTGACCTTCTCGTTTCTCGACTACGAGATTGTTCCCCTCAGGATCGACCGTTTGAGTCTGATATTCGGTTATGTGTTCCACATCGCCGCGGCTTTGAGCATCGTTTACGCATGGCATAACGACGATATCATCGAACAGATTGCCGGTCTCGCCTATGCAGGTTCGGGTATCGGGGCGGTTTTTGCCGGCGACCTGATCACGCTGTTTATCTACTGGGAAGCAATGGCGGTCACGTCGGTATTCCTGATCTGGGCGCGCCGCAGCAACGCGGCCTACGCGGCGGGCATGCGATATCTCATCATCCAGGTCACCTCCGGCGTGCTCCTGCTGTCGGGCGCCATCCTGATGGCCCATGACACCGGCTCGGTCGCGTTTGACAAGATGACCCTTGGCAGCCTCGCAACCTGGCTGATCCTGATCGCCTTCGGTATCAAGTGCGCGTTCCCGCTCCTTCATAACTGGCTGAGCGATGCCTATCCGGAGGCAACGGTTACCGGCACGGTGTTTCTCTCGGCCTTCACCACCAAATGCGCCGTCTATGTGCTCGCCCGCGGGTTCCCCGGCACCGACCTGCTGATTTATATCGGCGCGGCAATGGCGCTCTTCCCGGTCTTCTATGCCATCATTGAAAACGACTTCCGCCGGCTACTCGCCTATGCGCTGAACCAGCAACTCGGGTTCATGGTAATCGGTATCGGCATCGGCACGACGCTGGCGATCAACGGCGCGGTCGCCCATGCCTTTGTGTCCACCCTTTATAAAGCTCTACTCTTCATGTCGATGGGCGCTGTTTTGTACAGGGTCGGTACGGTAAAAGGCTCGGAGCTGGGCGGGCTCTATAGATCGATGCCACTCACAACCGTGTTCTGTATCATCGGCGCCGCCTCGATTTCAGCATTT
>CAJQLI010000366.1 GCA_905479125.1 uncultured Alphaproteobacteria bacterium
GCTGAGCTGGCCGCGATTGGGAAGGCCGGATGCGTTCTTGAACGTGGTGTCCTTCATGCCGAGAGAGCGCGCGCGCTTCGTCATCAGGACGGCGAATTTTCGCTCGGTGCCGCCCATGGCCTCGGCCAGCACGGTCGCGACGTCATTGGCCGATTTGGTCACCAGCGCCTTGATGGCGTGATCCACGGTGATCGTCTCGCCCCGGCGCAGGCCGAGCTTGGACGGCGAGCGTCCCTCGGCGACGCGTGACACCGGCAGTTTCTGCTTGAGTTTGAGCTTCCCGGTTTTCAGCGCTTCGAAGGTCATGAAAAGGGTCATGATCTTGGTCAGCGATGCAGGGTAATTCTTTGTTTCCGCGTTCGTGGAGTGGAGTATGCGCCCGGTATTGGCCTCGACCACGATGGAGGCATAGCGGGCATATGCGTGATCCGTGTTGCCCAGAATGACAACAAACCCGACAATCAGTGCGAACAGCAGCCGAAACAAAAGTTCCCCCGTTTCCGAACGTAAAACGTGACCGGACTGGCTGCCCCTGGCCGGCTTCGCGAGATATTGCCTTATATATCTGGTTGCGACGCCGGTAGCCGAAATGTAACGCTTTGAGGCCCAACATCTTGTTGTGCTTCGTTAAACAATATCCATTGAACCTATCGAAGCGTCCGAGTCCTGTCCAACATGAACTGTTCGTTTAAAGGTTTGGTTAACAAAAGTTGAACACCATATGTTGAGCAGAGCCCTTATTCTTGATTTCCCGTCATCCACCGGGTGAACTGGCTGCGTAATAAGAGCAAGAATTGACATGACCTTAATGGAGTTCGGCGGACCGGAAACATGATACTTGGAATCATTGCATCCCTGACGGCGCTTCTGGCGCTTGGCGCTTGCCAATATACCGGACCGGCCGGGGACCCCGTCACGCGGGGTCTATCATGGTTCGACTATCTCGGGGCGGAGAATCTGCGCGAAGCCTGTGCGCCCGGCGCGTCGACACGACTGCGCTTTGTCTATAACGGAGATTACGATACCCAGATCCGGTCATTCGATGTGTTTGCGCTGCCCGGTGGCCGGGGGGCGTCCATGTCTGCATGGGTGCGGGGTGTCGTCGATCTGACAAAGGGTGTGTCGCTTTCGAACATCGCGGCGCCCTGGCAGGGCAAACGAGTCGAATCGGTCCTTGATCCGCAGGCCATGTCAGACCTGTTAAGGGCGCTCGACAAGGATGGGTTCCAGACCTTCAAGCCCGCTGGCCTGCGCCTGCCGTCAAACGAATATTACTGGATCGTCACCGGCTGCCTGGACGGCCGGTTCCATGCAAATGCATGGATCTACCCGTCGGACCGCTTCAAGGCCCTGAGTTTCCCGGCGGTACTGATGGCCAATGACCGCACCGGTGTCGCCCTTGGGAAGGTCGTGCCGATCGATCAGCGCTACGATGATCCCTCCATCACCCGGGGCGGCAAGGAAAACCCGGATGAAGTGTTCGAAATCCAGCTCGGCGCCAACCGGATCGTGGTCGCGAGGGGGTTGTTTTAACCATGTCCCGCAGCAATATTTTGTTCAGACCCCCTGTTGCGTTGCGCAGCGCAGCATGGTCCCATATGGGGAATGAAATGATGATCGGCTTTGCACATATCGACGACCCGGCTGCCGCCTCCGCGGCGAAGCGGGCCATTGACTTTTTCGACGTTCCTGCGGCGGCCATCTGGATGGCCGACAAGGACGACGATAAGGGTACTCCCGGCGGTAATGACGGGGATGGTGATTCCGAAACCGGCGTCGTTACCCGCACCAAGCCGAAGACCAAAAAACCGTCGATGTACAAGGTCATCATGCTGAATGACGACTACACGCCGATGGAATTCGTCATCCTCGTGCTGGAGCGCTTCTTCAGCAAAAGCCACGAAGAATCGGCGCAAATTATGCTTCACGTTCATCAAAAGGGTGTCGGCGTCTGCGGCGTCTTCACCTACGAAGTTGCCGAGACGAAGGTCCAGCAGGTTATGGACCTTGCCCGGCAGCACCAGCATCCGCTGCAATGTACTCTGGAAAAGGCCTGACCGAATGCTTTCACGCAATCTCGAAAAAAGTCTTCACCGCGCACTGGCCCAGGCCAATGAACGCAAACACGAATACGCCACGCTGGAACATCTGTTGATGGCGTTGACCGAGGATCAGGATGCGATCGCGGTTCTCAAAGCGTGTGGCGTCGATATCGACAAACTGACCGACGACCTCAAGGGCTATCTCGACGACGACCTGTCGAACCTCGTCGTCGACGACGAGGAAGACCCGAAACCGACGGCGAGCTTCCAGCGTGTCGTTCAGCGCGCCGCGATTCACGTCCAGTCATCTGGCCGTCAGGAAGTCACCGGCGCAAATGTACTGGTCGCCATGTTCTCCGAGCGTGAGAGCCATGCGGTGTATTATCTGCAGGAACAGGACATGTCGCGTTTCGACGCGGTGAATTACATCAGCCATGGCATCGCCAAGGTGCCGGGCCGGTCGGAAAACCGCTCGGTCCACGGGACGGATGATGAAGGGGGCGACGAGGAAGACGCAAAGAGCGCTGGCGAAGCGCTCGATACCTATTGCGTCAATCTCAACCAGAAAGCCGCCGAAGGTAAGATCGATCCGCTGATCGGCCGCGAAGCGGAAATCGAGCGCACGATCCAGGTGCTGTGCCGCCGGACCAAGAACAATCCGCTTTATGTCGGTGATTCAGGCGTCGGTAAAACCGCCATCGCCGAAGGTCTGGCGAAGCGTATCCATGATGGCGAAGTGCCCGAAGTCCTGAAGACGGCAACGATCTTCTCGCTCGACATGGGCGCGCTGCTCGCCGGTACACGTTATCGCGGCGATTTCGAGGAACGCCTCAAGGCGGTCGTTACAGAACTCGAACAGCATGACGACGCGGTGCTGTTTATCGATGAAATCCACACCGTCATCGGTGCGGGCGCGACCAGCGGCGGCTCGATGGACGCATCGAACCTGCTGAAACCCGCCCTGCAGGGCGGCACGCTGAAATGCATCGGCTCGACCACGTATAAGGAATACCGCTCGTACTTTGAAAAGGATCGCGCCCTCGTGCGCCGGTTCCAGAAGATCGACGTGCCGGAACCGAGCGTGGAAGACACGGTCAAGATTCTGCGCGGCCTGAAGCCTTATTACGAAAAGCATCACCGGGTGCGCTACACGGCTGCTGCCCTGCGCAGCGCGGTGGAACTCGCGGCCAAGTATATCAACGACCGCAAACTGCCCGATAAAGCCATCGACGTGATCGACGAGGTCGGCGCGGCCCAGATGCTGGTGCCGGAAAGCCGGCGTAAGAAGCTGATCACGGTCAAGGATGTCGAGGCCGTGGTCGCCAAGATCGCCCGCATCCCCCCGAAAAGCGTGTCGCGCTCCGACAAGGAATCGCTCAAGACGCTGGATGCCGATCTCAAACGTGTGGTCTTCGGCCAGGACAGCGCCATCGATGCGCTGGCATCTGCCATCAAGCTCGCCCGTGCCGGTCTGCGCGAAGCGGACAAGCCTATCGGCTCTTACCTGTTCTCCGGCCCGACCGGCGTCGGCAAGACCGAAGTTGCCCGCCAGCTCGCCAATACGCTCGGCGTGGAACTGACGCGTTTCGATATGTCGGAATACATGGAACGCCATTCGGTCTCGCGTCTGATCGGCGCACCGCCCGGCTATGTCGGGTTCGACCAGGGCGGCCTGCTGACCGATGCGGTCGACCAGCACCCCCATTCGGTGCTGTTGCTCGACGAGATCGAAAAGGCGCATCCGGATGTGTTCAACATCCTGTTGCAGATTATGGATCACGGCAAACTGACCGACCATAACGGCAAGGGCGTCGATTTCCGCAACGTGATCCTGATCATGACCACGAATGCCGGTGCCGCCGATATGGCGAAGCCCGCCATCGGGTTTGAGCGCAGCTCGCGCATCGGCGAGGATGAAGACGCAATCAAACGCATGTTCACCCCTGAATTCCGCAATCGGCTGGATTCGATCATCCCCTTCGCCAGCCTGCCGAAGGAAGTCGTCATGCTGGTGGTCGACAAGTTCATCATGCAGCTTGAAGTCCAGCTCGAAGACCGCAACGTCACGTTCGAACTGTCGGATGCCGCCCGCAAATGGCTGTGCCGCAAAGGCTACGACGAAGCCTATGGCGCCCGGCCGCTATCGCGCGTTATCCAGGAGCACATCAAGAAACCGCTGGCCGACGAGATTCTGTTCGGCAAGCTCGCCAAGGGCGGGATCGTGCAGGTCGACGTCAAAAAGGACGACGATACGCTGTCGTTTGTCACGCTCGCGGCACCGCCGAAAGGCAAGGCGAAGGACCCGGATACGGACCCTGACGATGACGGCCCAGACGGGGACGGCAAGGTCGAGGAACTGGTGGAGTAGCGTTCCTGATTTGATCTATTGAAAAACCCG
>CAJQLI010000367.1 GCA_905479125.1 uncultured Alphaproteobacteria bacterium
GGTTTTGCCAAGCAGTATGACGCCCAGCCGATGCATACGGATCCTGTCGCCGCGGCTGAAGGTCCCTATGGCGTTGTGATCGCCAGTGGCTGGCAGACAGCGCTTAACTGTGTCGCCCCGTTCCTGGAGGCTGTAATGAAGGATACAGCAGGGTTGGCATCGCCCGGATTCGACGTGTTCCGGTGGTCAAAGCCGGTCCGCGCCGGAGATCCGATCATGCCGCAGGCAAAGGTTCTGGAAAAACGGGTATCGAAATCGAAGCCGGATCGGGGACTGGTCCGTTTTCGCATGTGGGGAGTCGATTCGGACGGGGACACCGTCTGGGAGGTCGAAGGCCCGTTCTTTATCCTGCTGCGCCCGGTCGGCTGAGGCTCAGCGCTTTCCGCTGGTCAGAATGCCGACCCAGAAGGCGGCACAGCCCGTCGCCAGGACGCTGATAGAAATAATCAGAAGCTTGGAATATTTATGGGCGACACCGGTCATGGGTTCGATCAACGAGAATGTGCCACCCGCCTCAAAGAAATAGAGCGCGGCGCCGAACATCGCGGCGATAAAAGCCGTGAGGAAACTCCAAAGTGGCGGTCGGGCCGATCCCCAGATCGAAAAGAAGATGACGGGTGCCAGGAACATGGACGCGGTCCCGCTTACGGCAACGGCGCTAAAGAGGTCCTTGGATCCGAGAAACACGAAAATCAATCCGCCCAGCATAAACACGACCATGGCAATCCGGCCGTTTCCGACCGTTTCGCGCCCGGCCTTCATGTCGACGATTGCGAGCTTTGCCGATGATGCGAGGGTCGAATCCAGTGTCGAGACGGCAGAGATAATGATGGCGAAATTGAACAGCAACATGGTTTCGGGACCGAGAAGCCGCTCGAGTGTCACCACCATGGTCTCGCCTGCCTCCTTGGAAAGCCCGGCGTGAACGCCGATGAACCCGAAGGCGAGGATGCAGATAATGCCGAGCCACGCCGCATGATAAAAGCTTTTCCGCGTGGTTTCCCGATCCGCGAGAAACCCCCGGTCCATCATCACCGGATCGTGCAACGGGTAGCTCCAGACCTGGAGCAGGGCGACGCAGAGGAGAACCCAGCCGGGCCCGCTCATATCCGGGCTGCTCGCCGCAAGGGCAGGGATATCGTATCCGCTGACGATGCCGGTCTGGATCACCAGCGCGATCAGAACCGCGACCAGTACGCTCATCTGGAAAACATCGGTGCGGAGCGAGGCGCGAAGCCCGCCCAGGACCGAATAACCAAGCGTGACGAGCGCCAGCACGACGATGGAGGCGATATAGGCGGTTGAACCTGCCGCACCGAAGATAATCCCGATGACGAGCAGATTGGCGAACACCTCGGACAGCAGGCGGACCGCAACGAGCGCGTTATAGCACCAGACGCCGGTCTGGCCGTACCGGTCGGCGAGGAACGACTGGACGGACTCGAAACCATGCTTGAAGCGGATCGCATCAATGATCCAGGCGCCGGTCAGGAAAGACAGGTAGTAGGCGGCATAAGCGATTGTCCCGGCAGCACCGTAAAAATAGCCGAGAATAGCGGCGTTCATCAGCGAGCGCGCAAACACCCACGTGGTGACCTGCGAAAAGACGAGCGTCAGGAGGCTGGGCGGCTCGCCGGAACGGGACGTGCCGCGAAAAAATCCGGCGGTATCAAGTGCGCGCGGCGAAAACCATATAGAGCCTATGGCGACAAGCCCAAGGGCTGCGGCGAGCGTGTATGACATATCCGATCTTTCAGTTCGAAAATTTGCGCCGTCGGGGGACAGGATCACATATGGCAGGCCGTGCGTACAACGCAATTGACGAAACCGTGAGGTCTTGTGCTGCCGTCAGGCAAGCGAGTTGTCCCTGTCGAACCTGACGTGATCGGTTCAGGTGTTGGTCGGCAAGGTAGAGCCGGTCAGCCGGGAACTGGAAGAATAAGCGGGGTTAAGCTGTCAGCCTCGGCGCCACTTGGTGCTACCGGCGCCGTCTTCCAGCGTAATGCCCTGGGCCGCCAGTTCATCGCGGATGCGGTCGGCTTCGGCAAAATCCTTCGCCGCGCGCGCGTCCTTGCGTGCTTTTATCAGGCGCTCTATTTCCGCGGCATCCGGGCCATCGCCCGCGTCGGCGCTGCCGGCAAACCACGCTTCAGGATCTTCCGAAAGCAGGCCCATCAGCGCGGCCGATTTCAGCAGGGCGCCTTTGATCCGCGCCTTGTCTGCGGGCGCGCTTGCGGTGTTCGCCTGCCGGGCAAGGTCGAACAGCGCAGCGAGCGCCTGCGGCGTGTTCAGGTCGTCGCTCAGTGCCTGCAGAAATGCCGGATCGGGTTCGGCGGCCGGATCGGCATCTATATCCGCGAGGGTGCGCAACGCACCGTAGAGACGGTCGAGCATTTTTGTCGCGCGTTCCAGTCCTTCATCGGTCCAGTCCAGCGGCTGACGGTAATGGGCGCTGAGGAGGGCAAGCCGGATGGCCTCTCCGGGTGCCTGTTTCAGCAATTCATGGACCAGCAGTACATTGCCGATCGACTTCGACATCTTTTCCCGGTCGACATTCACAAAGCCGTTGTGGAGCCAGTAGCGCACGAACGTGTCGCCGCCATGGGCGCAGGTCGATTGCGCGATTTCGTTTTCATGATGTGGAAACACCAGGTCGATACCGCCGCCATGAATGTCGATGGTGCGACCGAGGTGTTTCTCGATCATGCAGGAACATTCGAGATGCCACCCCGGACGGCCGCGGCCCCACGGGCTGTCCCAACCGGGAAGGTCGGGCGTGGATGGTTTCCAGAGAACGAAGTCGCTGGGGTCTTTCTTGTAGGGGGCCACGTCGACCCGCGCGCCGGCGAGAAGTTCGTCCTGATCGCGCCGCGACAGTCCGCCATATCCCGGAAAGCTCGGCACATCGAAAAGAACATGGCCTTCGGCGGCATAGGCATGGCCGCTGGCAATAAGCTGTTCCATCATCGCGATCATTTCGGGGATGTGGTCCGTCGCGTGCGGGTCGATGTCCGGCGCTGTCACGCCGATGGAGGCCATGTCGTCGAGATAGATTTTCTCGAATTTATCGGTGATGACGCCGATGTCTACGCCCTGTTCCTGCGCCGCGGCGTTTATCTTGTCGTCGATATCGGTGATGTTTCGCGCGTAGACGACGTTCGGCCACAGGTGGCGCAGCAACCGCACCAGCACGTCGAAGACGACGGCGGGGCGGGCATTGCCGATATGCGCATAGGAATAGACAGTCGGTCCGCACACGTACATCGTCACCCTGTCGGGATCGACCGGAACGAATTCTTCTTTGGCGCGGGACAGCGTATTATAAAGATGCAACGTCATAGCGCCGAGAACATAAGCGCTGGCGGCCGGTTGTAAACCGGGAAAACGGGTAAACAGGGGCGGAGAACGACAATGACGGCAGTGTACGGGAATTACGACCAGCAAGCGCTTGATGCGGAGTATAACCTGCGTCCGCTCTGGCCCGACGTGCCGGAAGTGGTTGCCCATCGGGAAAACGAAAGTGCCGCTGTGCGTGGCCGTATTCCGGGGCGTCTGAATATCGCCTATGGTACGGAGCCGAAGCAGACGCTGGACGTCTTTCCGCCCTCGAACGGCCGCGCCGGTGCACCTGCGCTGATCTATATTCATGGCGGGTACTG
>CAJQLI010000368.1 GCA_905479125.1 uncultured Alphaproteobacteria bacterium
ACCTCGCCGGATTCCTGACCCTCTACCCCCGGCTTATGTATCGCGTCTTTCACTTCGCCCATCACCGCCACACCCAGGACCCTGACCGCGACCCGGAACTTGCACTCAAGAAACCACAGACGTTTGGGGAATACGCTTTATGGGTCTCCGGCTGGCCATACTGGTCATCCAAGGCCCGCACCGTCGTCCGCTACGCTGTCTCGGGCGAAGCAAAAGCGCCCTTCATCGCAAAAAAGATGGAAAAGAAGTTGGTCCGCGAAAGCCGCCTGCTCCTCCTCGGCTATGGCGTCATTGCGACGGTTTCGGTACTGACGGACCCCATGATTGCCCTGATGCTATGGATCGGCCCCGCCCTGCTCGGCCAACCATTTCTGCGCGCCTATCTCCTGACCGAACATACAGGATGCAGCAACAGCCCGAATATGCTCGAAAACGTGCGTACCATTCTCGCCGGGCCGGTTATCCGCTGGCTCGCATGGAATATGCCCTATCACACCGAGCATCACGTCTTTCCATCGATCCCGTTTCATGCCCTGCCCGAAGCACATCGCGAAATCAGCAACCAGTTAATCCACATATCATCGAGCCATGCTCGGTATAACGCGGAGCTTTTGCAAAGCTTTACCCCCGGCGATGCGAAGGCCCATAGCTGACACTGTCGTTTGGGCTCAAATATGGACCTGACAGAACGATAACGATTGGCCGGTCCCGTCAGGGGTCCCTGAGCCGTTCAGCGCCAGCCCAGCGCCGGCGCCACATGGGTCAGGATCGACTGGATAACATGGGCATTGTAATCAACGCCGAGCTGGTTGGGCACCGTGAGCAACAGCGTGTCGGCCGCGGCGATTGCTTCGTCCTGTGACAGTTCCTCGATCAGACGCTCCGGCTCGGCGGCATAACTGCGGCCGAAGATAGACCGGGTGTTCGGATCAATATGGCCGATCTGGTCCTGGCTCTGGCGCTCGCGACCGAAATAAGCACGGTCCCTGTCATCGACGAGTGCAAAGATGCTGCGGCTGACGGAAACGCGCGCATCGCGGCTATGCCCCGCTTCGGCCCACGCGGCGCGGTAAGCGTGGATCTGTTTGGCCTGCTGAACGTGAAACGGCTCCCCGCTCTCATCGGTCTTCAGAGTTGAGCTCTGCAGGTGCATCCCCAGTTTTGCCGCCCAGACAGCGGTCGCGTTGGTGGAGGCGCCCCACCAGATGCGTTCACGCAGGCCTTGCGAATGGGGCTCCAGGCGCAGCATCCCTGTCGGGTTCGGGAACATCGGTGTCGGGTTCGGCTCCGCGAAACCCTCGCCCTGCAGCACATTGAGAAAAACCTCTGTATGACGCCGGGCCATATCGGCTTCGGTTTCGTCCTCGGCGGGCCGATAGCCGAAATGGCGCCAACCGTCGATCACCTGTTCAGGAGAGCCCCGGCTGATCCCGAGCTGAAGCCGACCCTCTGCGATCAGGTCTGCAGCGCCGGCATCCTCCGCCATATAGAGCGGGTTCTCGTAGCGCATGTCGATCACGCCGGTACCGATCTCAATATGCTTGGTCTTCGCGCCGACCGCCGCCAGTAACGGGAAAGGCGATGCGAGCTGGCGGGCAAAATGATGCACCCGGAAATACGCGCCATCCGCGCCCAATTCCTCCGCAGCGACCGCGAGGTCGATGGACTGCAACAGCGCATCGGACGCCGATCGCGTCTGCGATCCTTCAGCTGGCGTCCAGTGACCGAAAGACAGGAACCCGATTTTCTTCATTGATGCATCCGTTTATTCACCGGCGCCACTCCTCGCGCGCCACGCCTCTTGCGTCAAGTGGTGAAGACCAGCGGAATTTGATAACTGCCCTGTCATCTGTTATCGTTCACACGTGTCCAAAAGGGAGCCTCCTCGCATTGATGAGGGTCTCGTTTTGGCGTGCGATGTGTCGGTGGGGTGAAAATCCTGACTGAACTGCGGATGATGAGAATAATCAAAACGCGTCGTTTGACCTCCGGCATCAGCCGGCTAGGGAACCGTCAATTAAATTAGAAAACGCAGGCTGGACCGGGTTTTGTACCCGTGACGGGGAAATCGCGGAAACCGTGATACCTGCATTATACTGACGGGAGAGTATTACGTGTCGACCAAAATGGAACAGGACTTTGGCAAAGAACCGCTCGAAGTCCGGGATACCGAGCACTATCAAAAAGAATACGTGCAGCGTTTCGTTGAAAAATGGGACGAACTGATCGACTGGGATGCGCGGGCAAAGAGCGAAGGCCAGTTCTTCGTTGATATCCTGAAAGGACGCGAAAAAGTCAAAATTCTCGATGTCGCGACCGGCACGGGGTTTCATTCGGTGCAGCTTCTCAGGGCCGGTTTCGACGTCACCAGCGCCGACGGCAATGCAGAGATGCTGACCAAGGCCTTTGAAAACGCCCGTAACCGCGACCTCATGTTGCAGACAGTTCACGCGGACTGGCGATGGCTGAACAAGGACGTGCACGGCAAGTACGACGCGATCGTCTGCCTCGGCAATTCCTTTACCCACCTTCACGATGAAGGCGACCGGCGCCGGGCGCTGGCCGAGTTTTATGCAGCGCTGAAATATGACGGTATCCTGATCCTCGATCAGCGGAACTACGATTCCATTCTCGATGAGGGCTTCAGTTCAAAACACACCTACTATTACTGTGGTGACCAGGTGACGGCCGAGCCCGAGCATATGGACGACTCGCTGGCGCGGTTCCGTTACTCGTTTCCGGACGGCTCTCAGTACCATCTGAACATGTTCCCGCTGCGCAAGGCCTATATGCGGGGGCTCCTGCAAGACAGCGGTTTCCAGCAGATCAAAACCTATGGCGACTTCCAGGAGACCTATCAGGAAAACGATCCTGATTTCTTCGTTCACGTTGCGGAGAAGACCTACCATGGTGACTAAAAGCGAAGCGGTCGAACGGGCCGAGGCCTACTATGACAGCGGTGAGGCCGATGCGTTTTACCAGGCGATCTGGGGCGGCCAGGACATTCATATCGGGATTTACCGCGATGATGCCGAGCCGATTGCCGATGCCAGCCGGCGCACCGTCGAATCCATGGCAGACCGCCTGATCAGATCCGATGCATCAACCCGCGTGCTCGACCTGGGCGCCGGCTATGGCGGCTCCGCCCGCTACCTCGCCGACCGCTTCGGATGCAAGGTTACCTGCCTCAATCTCAGTGAAACGCAGAATGCGCTCAATCGGACGCTGACGGCAGAAGCCGGCCTGGCCGAGCTCGTTGATGTAGTTTACGGGGATTTTGAAAACATCCCCGAGCCCGATGACAGTTTCGATATCGTCTGGTCGCAGGATGCCATTCTGCACAGCGGCAACCGGACGCGCGTTCTCGATGAAGTCTCGCGTGTGCTTGTCGGTGACGGTCAGTTCACCTTTACCGATCCCATGCAGTCCGATACCTGCCCCGACGGCGTGCTCCAGCCGATCCTCGACCGTATCCAGCTTTCGACCCTGGCCTCTTTCGGCTTTTACAGAACCGAGCTCACAGCCCGCGGATTTGAAGAATCCCGGACCGAGGAACTGACTGATCAGCTACGCATGCATTACTGGCGCGTCGGAAAGGCGCTGCAGGACCGCTATGACGAGGCCGTAAAGATGTCGGGGCAGACCTATGTCGACAACATGATCAAGGGGCTGCAGCACTGGGTCGACGGTGCCGACCGTGGCTATCTCGCCTGGGGTATCATGGATTATCGACTGACTGCCTAGATAAACCCGCAGCCGCCCTGCTCTGCTGCGCGCCTCGTACCCGCTGTCAAACTACGGGTCCGCTATCTATTTATCAGCGAGCGCCGCCAGTTCGTCGCGGAATTCGCCGGCGCGCTCGCAATAACCCGCAACCGAAACGTCGAAATTGGCGATCTCCGCGTCGGACAGCGCACGCATCGGCTTGGCCGGACGTCCGCCCCACATCTCGCCGCCTTTGACCGTCTTGCCCGGCGTCAGCATCGCGCCGCCCGCCAGCATACCGTGGGTCTCGACCCTGCACTTGTCGAGCACGATAGAGCCCATGCCGACGAAGCACTTGTCTTCCAGCGTACAGGCATGGAGCAGCGCCATGTGTCCGATGGTGATGTCATTGCCGATATAGGTACCCTGAAACAGGGAATGCACATGGATCACGGTACCGTCCTGCACGTTCACCCGTTCGCCGATGCGGATCGGATTGTCGTCACCGCGCAGTACGCAATTGAACCAGATCGACGATCCCGCGCCGATCTCGACATCGCCGATCACGCTGGCGCCGGGCGCAATGAACACGTCATCGGCGATTTTCGGCCACTTGCCCTTATAGGGAAGGATGTTGCCGTGATACTGGGTCATGTTTCTTATCCTTGGTCGTTCTAAATCCGCACAAATACAGTTCCGGCCGCTTCGGTCAAAGTTAGCAAAACAGCCCCGATTGTCACCCCGGGCTCGTCCCGGGGCCCAGTCTTTTTGCTAAGCGCCCAACTGGATCCCGGGACGAGCCCGGGATGACGATTGAAGCAGATCGAAGGCCCGCACCGGTCTCATAGCAGTCCGGCGGCTTCGTCGAGCCCGAGCATGATGTTCATGTTCTGCACCGCAGCGCCCGACGCACCCTTGCCGAGATTATCGAGCTGCGCGGCAAGCACCGCCTGCCCGGTCTCCGCATTGCCGAACACGTAAAGCCGCAGGTTGTTGGTGTCGTTCAAATCCTCGGGGTCGAGCAGCCCGGTATGTGCGGCGGTTTCTTCTGCCGTCGCGACCGACACGAACCGGCAGCCTTCATAACGCGCCGCCAGTGTATCGCGGATTGCATCGATACCCGGCGTACCGGGAAGTGCCCAGAGCTGCAGCGGTACCTCGACGATCATCCCCTGGCGGAACCGGCCCACATTGGGCGTGAACAGCGGCGCATGATCGAAACCGCCATGCACCTTCATTTCCGGCACATGCTTGTGCGCCAGCGTCAGCCCGTAGCCGAAATAGGCGCTGTCGACGGCGTCTTCCCGCGAAGCGTCTTCCATGCGTGCGATCAGCCCCTTGCCGCCGCCCGAATAGCCCGATACCGCATTGACCGTCATCGGAAAGTCTTTCGGCAGGATACCGGCATCGACCAGCGGCCGGGTCAGCGCGATCGAGCCCGTCGGATAGCAGCCCGGATTGGCGACCCGTGTCGCTGCCGCCACCGCATCGGTCTGGTGGGTCGTCATTTCGGGAAAACCATAGGCCCAGCCATCGGCAATCCGGTGCGCCGTCGAGGCATCGATCACCCGCGTGGTGTCGCTGTCGATCATGGCCACCGCTTCACGCGCCGCGTCGTCCGGCAGGCAAAGTATAGCGACGTCGGCCGCGTTCAGCGCCTCGCGCCGCGCCACCGGGTCCTTGCGCGTCTCGCCGGTCAGGTGGATCAGTTCCAGCTCCACGCGGGCTTCCAGCCGCTCGCGGATCTGCAGCCCCGTGGTGCCTTCTTCGCCGTCGATGAATATCGTGTGTGTCATGTCTCTCACCTTTCCGGATACCAGCTTAGTACAGACCCGGGCTGAATAAAAAAAGGGCGTCCCCGGAGGGACGCCCTTGAAGTCGTAAGTGGCTGTCCCAGCCTTATCGTTTTGAGAACTGGAATGAACGGCGCGCCTTGCGCTTGCCGTATTTTTTACGCTCGACGATACGCGAATCACGGGTCAGGAAGCCGCCCTGTTTCAGGGTGCCCCG